>JAGVWD010000066.1 GCA_018304445.1 Candidatus Iainarchaeum sp.
TTGGGATTGGAGAAATTAGCAATGAGAAAATGCTTGTGAAAATAAAGGCAATTCTTTCAGACCCCTCAATTGCCCCTTTTCTCAGGTAATATTTTATTTTCTCTTTTTTCCGGCCTTTTTAACTGAAGAGGTTATTTTTTTGAGGGTTGAGGAGAATTTCTCAATGCTTCCGTTGGATGCTTCCAAAGCGCTTCCCACATGGATTATGTCCGCGCCTGCTTTTATTGTATTGTAGGCGTGCTTTTCATTTTTTATTCCTCCGGCAACAACAAGCGGAACATCAATCAGGTTTTTCACGTAGGAAATCATTTTCTGGGGGGCGGGTTCGGGCGCTCCGCCTCCTGATTCAAGGATTATTAAATGCGAGCCAATGTACTGGCCTGCAAGCGCCGTAATTCCCCCGAGGTAATCAAAGCTTCTTGGAATTAACTGCGCCCGGCCAACCCATCCCACCGCGCGGCCTGGCTCGACAATTATATAGGATGTTGGGATAACTTCCAAACCCAATTGCTTTACAGGATAGCTTGCGGTTATTTGCGCGCCGCTCAAATAATATGGGTCAAGGGAATTCAGCATCTGCATGAAGTAAATCGCATCCGCATATCTGCTTATTGTTGCAATATTCCCGGGAAAAAGAATCACTGGCAGCGAGGAATTCTCCTTTATTGCCTTTATGCATTCGTCCAATAATGCGCCCTGCGCGCCAACGCTTCCCCCAACTGCAAACGCATCCAATCCGTTTGCTTCCGCCGCCTTGGCAATCCTTCCGCACTGCTCAGGAATATATTTTGGCGGGTCAAGCTGCATAAAAGTGAGCGCCCCGCTTTTATCAATCCCGTCAAGGATTTTCTGATACACCTTCCCGAAATGCCCTTCCTTCTGCATAAAATCACAAGAATTATTAATCAAAACAGGTTTAAAAAGCAAGCGCCTGCCGAAACATCAAAAGTACATTCAACGCATTTTTGGGCTTTATTTTGCAGGTCAGCCGCCCTTGAGCAGCTTTGTGAAAAATACAAGGTTGAAATCCCCGCTTGTATCGGGCCCCACACCCCAGACAAGGTCAAGCTTATCAAGTCCTGTTTCTGCCTTTGCATCTGGATTTGCCCTTGCCACATTTGCCCCAAGAGAATTGCTGGTTAGGTTCACTATGCTGTCAAAGCTTGAGCTGGAAGCATTATAGCGCCTATAGAACAAGTCATCCCCTGCACTCCACATATGCCAGAAGAAATAAACATTATTGTCGGAATCAACGCTCATTGAGGGCATCCATCCTTCAACTGCAGTAACAGCAGCTAGTGGGCTCCAGTTGCTGATATTGCTGCAGTCTGATGTGCATGACCTGTAGAGAATTCCCTGCCAAGAGCAGTCAAATGCCACATAAATTTTTCCAGCAGAATCCTGAGCCATGTATTGATGCAACCTGCCATAATAGCAATCGCTGCCTGCGCTGAGATTTACATCAGCACTCCAGTTGCTTAGGTTGTTGCAGCCAGTTGTGCAGGTTTTGTAGAGGATGTTTCCATCCCAGAAGGTTAGGTGCTTTGTGCCGTCGTTGTTTACTATAATTTGGGAGTTGGCTGCTGTTGTGTTAACAGTCAATTGGCTGCTCCAGTTGCTTAGGTTGTTGCAGTCAGCAGTGCAGTTTGTGTATGAAATGCCGGGGGTTGTATCAAGGGTCATATAAAGCGTGTTGGAATCTGCAGCAAGCGATGCCCTGAAGGTATTAAATGAGAAATGTATTGGTGTAGACCAGTTATTTTGGTTTGTGCAGTTCTGCCTGCACTGGCTGTAAAATGTGGTATACCATCCGAAGGTTGGAGGATACATATGGCGCCATGCAACATTTATGAAGCCGTTTGAATCAACAGCAATTGTAGGATAGGCAGACCCAATTTGCGCACCTATGGGGTTTTTGCTTATGTTTGCTGGAGCGCTCCAGGTGCTTCCATTGTCATCGCTCTGGATGAAATATACTTCTGAACTAGTGTCATTGAATTCTCCGCTTGCATATACAAAATAAAGTACATTGCGCTCTTTGCTTCTTGCAAGCGCCTCCATGTTTCCAGACACATAATCTATGCCGCCTCCATATGCAAATGCTGATTTTGCAATGTACTTGTAGAGCATGAAATTGGTGTCTGAGGAGTCCTCGGCGCTTGAGGCCTCATCTGAAACTTCCAGATCAAGGTAATGGCGCCCTGACGTCTGTATGCCGTATGCATTCCAATCATAGTAGCAGGTCTGCGCTGTTGTGAAGTCCCCTCCCCCGGAGCAGTTCCTGTCGGGCTGCGGGCTCTGCGCGAGGCTGAGAAGATTCAAATTCTGCACAACAGGAACTTTCTTTTCTCCGGGTAGCGCGCTGTAATAAATATCCGCCTGCGGGTTTGAGTCATCCAGATCAAAGACTGTGAATTTTATTATCACTTTCGGCCCGTTGCTCCAGAAGTCGCCTCCGTTGTTTGGGGATAACAGGGCTGTTTGCGGCGGGATGTTCGGGATTGTAATTGGCACAAAAAGGGCAGTGCCTGCGCAGGCCGCCTTCTCAACGTGGGCCGCGCCCCTCCTTGTCTTGTAATTTATTTTTATTTTTCCGCTGTAGGTCTGCCCCTGCGAAAGGCTTGTTATGCAATATATGTTGAAATCAGCTGTTGCATTTATTGCTGATGAGCTTGGGGCGCAGCTGCCCGCCAGGCCTTCTGTCGCTTCCGCGCTCACATTTGTAATCCTTTCGCCGGTTCCGTTGAGAAGATAAATCACAAAATTGCCGTTTGAATCAACTGTATGATCTGAATAGGCAAACTTTTCAAGGCCCGTGCAGGTGCTTGCTGTCGGCAGTTTTATGATGCCCGTGAAGATAAGCACGCCGGCAACTATTGCTATTATGACAAGGGCAAAGCCGTATGTCATCAGGTATTCCAGCGCGGCCTGCGCCCTTCCGGAGTGCATGTTTTCTATAATGGCTTTGGTATTAATAACCCTGTTTTTGGGCTTTATTTTTAAGTTTTGCCTATGGAAAACAACAAAGGTTTAAATATGCATAGGGCAGTAGTTATATTGGCTTTGAAAAAAGCTTATTCTGATTGGGAGGAAAAAACAATGGCTACTAAGAAAGCATTAAGCATTTGGTGGTTATAGCATATGCTTCAAGGGCTGCAACGAAACAGCGCAGGACATCTTCGGCACAGGCAATCTGGCGCCGAGCGAAATGACAAAGAAGATCTGGGCATATGTGAAGAAGAAGGGAATAGCCGGCAAGTAATTGCTTGCTGAGCTTTTTCTTTTTTTTATTTTTCTGATTTTTTTGTTGTTGCTATTTAGGAAGATTTTTATATATCTCTCTATGAGGGATAGTTATGGCACTTCTTGCAAAAAAGCCGAAAGCGCTTGATAGAATGCTGAACAAAAAAGAAAGGCAACGATGGAAATCATCTAAAGGCATAGCCTATCCCAGAAAGAGGCGCCCTTTAACTGTTGCACAAGTTAAAAAAATTCTTATCAAGAGCGGAGCACTCCTGAACGAGAAGGATGTTAATGCCAAATCACGTTTGGTGGGGGCTAGCTACGGGAACGAGAATTTTCTGATTGACTTAAGAAAGGTTCCTAGGAATTTGCTGCGTCTGCTAAAATATGGGCCTGTGCGGCGTGTTAGTGAATAGGACAAGATAGGCCAAAAGTTTTGAATTTATAAATTATTCATCGGCAATCCGCTCCCGAAAGCATTTTAATGGATTTGCAGGACACTTCTTCTGAGAGCATGGAAATCCCTATAGTTGAGAGAATATGCAAGGGTTCTGGAAAGACCCCTGCTGAACTGCAGAAGCTGATTGAGCAGAAGAGGAATAAATTCTCCGGACTTCTTACCGAGGAAGGCGCGGCGCTGCTTGTTGCAAAGGAACTGAATGTGAGGCTTGATGCTGATGCTTTTCCTGAAAGGATGAAAATTTCAAATCTGCAGGACGGCATGAAGGGCGTTGTGCTGCTCGCGAGGGTTATGCAGGCCTATCCTGCAAGAAACTTTGAGAAATCCGGCAAAAAGGGAATGCTTGCAAATCTGTTGGTTGCTGACAATTCCGGGGAAGTGCGCCTGACTCTCTGGAACGAGGATGCGAAGAAGGCTGATTCTTTGGGGATAGGGCGCGGAACTGTTTTGATGCTGAAAAACTGCAATGTAACAAGCTATAACGGAAAATTGCAATTGAGCCTTGCATATGGCGGGGAGCTTGCTGCAAATCCGGAGAGTGCGGATGAGAAGGAGCTTCCGAAAATTGAGAAAAGGGAATTGAAAATCTCAGGGCTGCAGCCAAACCTGAATTCTGTGGATGTAATTGCAAGGGTTGCGCGGGTTTATGGGAGAAAGGAATTCCAAAGCGCTTCGGGGAAGGGGGAGATGATTGCGTTTGAAATTGCCGATGAAACCGGAAACATCAGGGTTGTTGCCTGGAATTCAGCAGTTGAGCAGGCAGCAAAACTGGCTGTTGGGGAAGCCGTAAAAATAGAGAACGCATACACAAAGGAGGGCCTTAACGGGGGCGCGGAGCTGCATCTGGGGTTTAATGCAAAAATTACCCAAAACCCGAAAGACGCAAACCTTCCTGAATTGCCAAAGGAGGTGTTTGAAAGGAAAGCGCTTGCGGAATTGGGTGAAAACCAGAATGCGGAAATTTCCGCAACCATTGCCGAAATCAACAGAAGTGCGTTAAGATATTTTGCATGCAGTTCCTGCGGCAAAAAGCTGCAGAAGCTGGGGGACAAGTTCCTGTGCGAGAAATGCGGCGAGCAGAGGGAGCCGAAAATTGAACTGGTTGCATCAGTTGCATTGGAAGATGCAGGCAGCGCAATAAATGCGATCTGCTATGGGGATGAAGCTGAAAAAATTTTCGGCATGGGAAGGGAGCAGGTAAATTCCGAATTGAGGGCAAAAAGCGCCGAGGAAGTGCTTGAGGAGATAAGGGATAAAATTGCGGGGAAGCAGTTGAAAGCAATAGGGTATTTGCGCACAAACAGGCGCACAAATGAAAAGGAATTCGTAATTAAGAATGTAATTGAAATCGGAAAGGAAAAGAAAGCAGCAAAAGAAGCGCGCGCAGAAAAAAGCATTGAAGTTGAAGAGCCTGCGAAGTTTTATTAATGCAATTTGCGCATATGCTATTAGAGAACATGCCTGTAAAACCATTGCCACTAGGCGTGATTAAGAGAATTGCAAAGAAACTTTCAAAAAACCCTGACATTGTAAGCAGGTTGCCAATCGCTGATATTCGGGCTGAACGAAAATATGGTAGGGATATAAAGCCATGGGGCTGGCGCGTTAGAGCAGCAAAAATAAAATATGGAAAGAAAAAGGTTAGCGCTGTCATTAAGAGGGTTCATGATGTTAGTGCAAAACCTCTTGTAAAGGGAATTCAAAGAATTGTGAGGGAGCATAATGCAAAAATGCGCCCAAAATTATATGAGTTGAGGATGCCCCATGCCTATCCTATTGGAAAGGACTTTGTTGCAATGGCAAGAACGCCTGCTCCAACAATTAAGGATATTATGAATCCAGACTCGCCTGCCCAGAAGGAGAGGGGCAGACGCTTTTTTGAGGCAATGAAAAAAGCACACAACATAAGCACTAAGCAGCTTGATGCAGCATTTAAGGAACTTTGTGATAATTTAAAAAAGATAAACACAATAATTGAAACCCAGCCTTTTTGGCTTTGGAAAGACCAGTTCTTCGTGCTCGGCTATAAAAAGGGGAAATTCATTTTCATGCCTGTTATGGACATAGTATAGAACTTTCATCGGCGGAATGCTCCCGAAAGTATTTAAAAGG
>JAGVWD010000015.1 GCA_018304445.1 Candidatus Iainarchaeum sp.
GCGCTTGCGGCTTTCTCATATGCGCACGCGTGGCTTGATGCAGGGGTTAGGGCGAAACTGCTTGATGCGCGCGGGGATGATAACTTATTTACATTGCCCAAATAAGGGCATTATGCCCTTATTAACCCCAAGTTCTGCGCAATATTTAATAATAAGTAAGGCATAATTCTAATGATAAAAATGGGCTTATACGACAAGAAGTTTGGCTTCAATTTCGCATTTGATGCGCGCATGCTCAGATGGCCTGCAATAATAATTGCTGTAGTGCTGGTCATTGCGCTTCTGGCAATTGCTGTGAATTCGCTTGTCCAGCAGAAGGCAATTGAGCTGCAGTATACTAACAATCCCCTTGATTTGAGCAGCGCGAAGAATGCATTGCTTGGCATTAAAATCACAAACATCACAGAGCAGGATGCGAACGGGGTTATAATAAATGTAAAGGCGGCGGATGCGGAATCAATAATCATCTATCCTGAGGAGAGCGATGCGCTCACTCTTGCAAAGGGCGAATCACGCATTTTTACAGTTACAATAAAGCCGAATCCCGCAAAGGATGTTCTTTCGGGGGATTATGCGATTTCCGTTTCCGCGGAAATAAACAAGACAAAATTCGAGGCAAAGAGCTTCCTTACAATAAAGACCGCTTAATTGACTCAACGGCTTTTAATGCGATATTCCTGACATCCTTTGGAATGCGCCCATCGCTTAATTCATTTATGGAAAACCAGCCGAAATCATTCAATTCTGATTTATTGATTGTTAAGCTATTTGGATTTTTCGGCCTGCACAGGTAATAAAAACAGCAGTGATTGTGGTCCCCGACGCTGTGCACATTCACATAAAATGGAACTGCAAGCTGCTTTTTTATATTTCCTTCAATGGGAAGCTCATTTCTGTTCAGAAGCTCAATTTCCAGATTCAGTTCCTCCCTGAATTCCCTTTCCAGCGCCTCATCAGGGGTCTCGTTTTCATTTATGTGCCCTCCAGGAGGAAGCCATAAATCCAGTTTCTTGTGGTGTATCAAAAGAACCCTGTTGTTGTGAATTAAATAGCCTGCGACAACCAAGTCGGTTTTCATTGTTTGCCCTCAAGCGCCTCAATTATCTTCTCTTTTGTAATTATTCCCGAGAGCATCCTGCTTGCGCCTTTTTCTGCATATTCAAAGACAATTACAGGAACTGAAAGTATGTTCAGCTTAAGCGCCTCTGCCATGCCTTCCTGAGTAGTGGTGCTGATTTCCTCGTATGAGAGAAGCCCCCGGTCTGCGAGCTCGCTGAGAATTAATTTCGCATTTGCGCATTTGGGGCAGTTGACTTTCGTGAATATCTTTACCTGCATGCTGAAGATTGAGAGCGAACATAAATTTAAATATTCCGCCTGGCTCAATCTTATTGTGAGAGTGTGCGTTTTCGTCCAATAATTAAGAGAATAAGCCCTGCGGAACGTGAGGCAAGAAGGGCGACAAGAGACGTGTGGAGTGGGCTGAGCGGGCTTGGGCAGGATGCGAAGAAACAAAGAGCATGGATACTCAACTACATTGCAAATGCCCCCAAGAATATAAAGCCTGCGCTTGAGAGGGAATTCAATGCGGGCCTGCTAAGGCAGATTATAAGAGCGCGGGGAGCAAAGAAAGATGAGTTACAGTTAGAATACGATAAGCTCGTTACGGATAAGTTTTCACTTAAAACAAAGACATATTTCAGGAGGGATTGGCGCAGAACTCTGCATGATGTTGATACCTTATTGAATTCGCCTATATCGAAAGAAATAGCGCTTCCAGGCGCACTTGGCTGGGTTAATACTGCATTATCCGCATTGAGGTTAACAAGAAAAATAGATATAAACAGGCTTCTCTCAAAAATCGACAGCCTAAGGAACCACCCTAATCTTTCTCCCCAGATGATAATACTTGCAATAAAACTTCAGGCATATAATGAGAGGCTTAAAGTAAAGGATAAAAACCTCGACAAAAAAATCTATAAGCGGTACACACAAAAAACACTTGGAGATAGGGCCATAAGGCTTCTTGGAATGCCACTCAGCCCGGATGGAACAATCCATAGGGCGCTTCCGCGCCTCCTTTATGAGGACATAAGGGATGCTTTCCCAAATACCCCTATTGCGGCTCTTGCAAGGAATAAGCTCCTGAAATTATATGGAAAATCATAGCAATTGAACCAATAGCATTATTAAATTCATTTTCCACTATTTATTATTCTTTTTGGGGATTCAAATTGAAGGAAATAAGGATTCATGGTAGAGGGGGGCAGGGCGCAGTTACCACTTCGCAGCTGCTTGCGATTGCAGCATTCCACGATGGGAAAAGGGCGCAGGCATTCCCTGCATTCGGGGTGGAAAGGCGCGGAGCTCCTGTGCAGGCATTCACGCGCATTTCTGATGGGGAAATAAAAACCCGGCAGCAGGTTTATGAGCCGGATTATGTCATAGTGCTTGATGCGAGCCTGCTTGCAAGCGTTGATGTTGCGGACACTGCGCACACAATAAATGTTACAAAGGCTGCGCTTGATGTAATTGGGAAGCCGTTTGTGAATACGGGGATTATTGGGGCATTTGCGGGATTGACAAAAGAGCTTTCGCTAAATGCGCTTGAGAAGGCAATTGATGAGAGGTTTGAAGGAAAGGTGGAAGTTGCCGAGAAGAATAAGCAAGTGATAAGGCTGCTCTATAGCCAATGCACGGAGCTTGGAAAATGCAAAATAAAAAAATAAATAAAGGGCATAAATTGCTTATTGGCGCGGTTATTGACGAGCCGGGAAGCAGCGAAAGGAACAAAACAGGCGGCTGGCGCACCTTCATTCCAATAATTGACCAGGAAAAATGCATAAAGTGCGGAATATGCTGGATGGATTGCCCGGACATGGCAATAAAGAAAAATCCGAACGGGACATTCACTATAGATTATGCGTTCTGCAAGGGCTGCGGAATATGCGCAAAGCAGTGCCCCACAAAGGTAATAAGCATGAAACTGGAGGGGAAGTAAAATGAAAATGGTTTATGCGACTTTCAAGGACGCGAAGCAGGCCGAGAAAATTGTCAATTCCCTCCTTAAGCAGAGGCTCATTGCGTGCGCGAACATAATTCCGAACATAAAAAGCAGCTATTTGCATAAGGGAAAGATTGCAAATGCGAAGGAAGCCGCGGCAATAATGAAAACCGCGGATGAGAAGATTGATGACGTTATAAACGAAATAAGGAGAATGCACTCATATGAAGTTCCTGAAATAATTTCATTTGAAATTGCGAAGGGAAATGCGCAATACATGGACTGGATAATAAAAGAGGTAAGGAAGAATGAAAAAGGTTGAAAGTGCTGCTGCAGCAATTGCTGAAGCGGTTAAGTTGTGCGATGTGAAGGTAATGCCAATGTATGCAATTACTCCAAGCACATTAATTCCTGAAAGATTGAGCGAGTTTGTGAATAATGGCGAAATGGATGCCGAAATGATTCATGTGGAATCAGAGCACAGCGCCGCGAGCGCGATGATTGGAAGCATTTTATGCGGGGCAAGGAGCTTTACTGCCACTGCTTCCCAGGGGCTTGCGCTTATGTTTGAGATACTTCCGATAATTTCGGGATTGCGCCTTCCCGCGGTAATGGCTGTTGCAAACCGCTCACTAAGCGCACCTCTGAACATATGGAATGACCATTCGGATTCTGTAAGCGCAAGGGATCAGGGCTGGATACAATTATATGCTGAAAGCGCGCAGGAAGCATTAGATACGACAATACAGGCATATAAAATTGCTGAGAATGTGAACGTACTGCTGCCCGTGATGGTCTGCATTGATGGTTTTACGCTGAGCCATGTTTATGAGAATATTGATGTTCCGGAAAAGGCGCAAGTTGGGAAATTCCTTCCCGCTTTTGCGCCGGAATATGCCCTTGACCCTGAAAGGCCATTGACCTTTGGTCCTATTGTTTTCCCTGATTCTTTCATGGAATTCAAGAAGGCGCAGGAGGAGGCAATGGAAAATTCAGCAAAGGCAATTGCAAAAGTTAATGATGACTTTGGGAAAATGTTTGGCAGGAAATACGGGAACGGGTTGGTTGAAACCTACAAAATGGATTATGCGGAGCATGCAATCCTGGGAATTGGGACTTTATGCACAACAGCGAGGAGTGTTGTGGATAAGCTGCGCGCAAATAAAATCAAGGCGGGCTTAATAAGAATCAGGTGCTTAAGGCCATTCCCAAAAGAAGAACTGCAAAAGCTTGCAAAAAGGCTGAAAACAATTGCGGTAATTGATAGGCATATTTCTCTTGGATTTGAGGGCGCGCTTGCAACCGATGTGAAATCCGCTCTTTCTGAAATGAAAAATAAGCCTTCCATTTCAGGCTTTATTGCGGGATTGGGGGGAAGGGACATTACTGAAAAACATTTGGAATATGCGCTTAAGCAGGGCATGCAGAAAAAAGCAGGTGGCTGGCTCTTATGATAGCGGGATTGCCAGAAGAGGAATATTTTGCTTCTGGGCACAGGGCATGCGCTGGCTGCGGGGAAATACTTGCGGTAAGGCATGCGCTCAAGGCTTCCGGGAAGAATACAATTGCTGTAATGGCAACCGGGTGCATGGAGGTTGTTTCAACCCCCTATCCTGAAAGCTCATGGAAAATCCCCTGGGTGCACGGCGCATTTGAGAACCATCCCGCAATTGCATCAGGGGTTGATGCTGCATTGAAAGCTTTGGGAAAGCGCGATAAAATCAATCTGCTTGTTTTCGGCGGGGATGGCGCTTATTTTGACATTGGATTCCAGGCGCTGAGCGGAGCATTGGAGCGCGGGCACAAGGCGACTTATATCTGCACTGACAACGAGGCGTATATGAACTGCCTTGCGCTTTCAACCGAAATTCAGACCAAGGAGGGGTTGAAGAAAATTACTGAAATTAAAAAAGGAGATTTGGTTTATGCGTTTGACCAGAAGAATCATGAATTGGTTCTGAAAAAGTGCTCAGGAGTTTTTGATAACGGCAAAAAGGAAGTTTTTGAGTTAAACACGCTGCATCACACAATTAAAGCAACAAACAATCATCCCTTCCTTACAGTGCAAAAAAGAGGCAGAGGTAGGGAAAATCTTCTTGTTTGGAAAACTATTGCCGAGCTTAAAAAGGGAGACCAGATAATTGTCTTAAAGAATTTAAGCGGTGAAAATTCTTTCAATTTCAAGACGGTTAAGCTATCGCGGATTGGTGATTTTAAAGTGAATAGGCTCAACAACGTAAGGTTGCCATCCGCTTCCAGCCCTGACCTGATGGAGTTTATGGGAATTTTCACAGGCGACGGATGGACTAGGCTTACAAAAGGAGAAATTGGTTTCGCTTTGCCTGAAGGAAAGCAGGCAAGAGGCAGGCTCCTAATGCTTCAGGAGAGGCTATTCGGTCTGAATCCAAGGCTCGATAAGAATTATATCTATTTTAATTCAGTTAATCTGGTTAGGTTTATTGATTCATTGGGATTTAACCTTCCCGCCAAGAAAAAAACAGTTCCGGCGTGGGTTTTTACCCTGCCTGCTGATGAAAAGGAGGCCTTTGTTAGGGGGCTTATGCTTTCAGACGGCTATAAAATTGGGAACAGTTCAAGGATTGTTTCGGCAAGCTTTGAGTTGCTGAAAAGAGTGCGCTTGTTGCTGCAGACAATTGGTTATAGGGTCGGAAAGATCCATAGACAGAAAAAAGAAAAAGGAACTTATTGCGTTTATAGGAAATTATTGAAAGATTCAGAATATGGCTACATATGCTTCAGCCAGCGCAGCGAATGGGATATTGGAAAATATCAAAGCGAATATAAGTATCAGAATTTTCTGATTGGAAATAAATATTTCGAAACAGAAAAACTGCAGGGCATAAAATCTGTCGGAATTGAGCCTACGCTTGATTTAAGAGTGCAGGATGAACATAATTTCATTGCTGACGGAATAGTTGTGCATAACACAGGAATACAGCGCAGCGGGGCAACTCCTCCATTCGGCGCAACAACAACTTCCCCTGCGGGAAAGAAAATCCACGGGAAGCAGCAGGCGAAAAAGCCGCTTCCGCTTATTGTAGCAGCGCATGGGATAAGATATGTTGCAACTGCAAGCGTTTCAAACATCCTTGATTATTATAAAAAGGTGCAGAAGGCGCTTGCAACCGAAGGGCCGAGTTTCATTCATGTATTTACCCCCTGCCCCATAGGATGGTATCATGACAGTGCGGATGCAATAGAAATTGCAAAACTTGCTGTTGATTGCAGAGTGCAGCCAATTTATGAAATTGAGAATGGTGCGCTTAAATTCACAAACAAGATTGAGAATCCAAAGCCTGTTGCGGAATATTTGCAAAAACAGGGGAGATTCAAGCATTTGGGCGCTGATGAAATTAGCGCTGTGCAGAAATATGTTGATGAGCGCTATAATTTCCTGCTGGAGCTTGAAAAGCAGAAAAGGGCATTTGATGTTCTGCTGTGAATATAAGTATTAGAGTTTTAGTTCGCCTTTCCAATGATTGCAGATTTTCTCTGTTTTTTCCGCTGCAATGCCAATATATTTTTCAGGATTTTCAATTATTTCTTTCTGCTGTTCTGTAAATTTTTTCAAATAAGATTGCAGTGATGCATCTTCCAATGCCAACTCATTCAATTTTTTTCCATTCTTGCCTGCATCAAGCGTAAGCTTTTTCACATGCTCATGCGCATCAGGATGCCCGTAAAATGCAAGCAGGATGTATAAAGGCTCTGCAACAATCATTTCCTTGCTCTTGTTGAAATTCTCAATCATTCTGCTGGAATCAATTGCCAGTTTGCCGCATGTCCTGTTGAGCCTTTTCACTGCTTCATTCAAGCCTGCGATTATTTCCCCTGTGAAGCGCTGGGAAGCTGAATTTGTCAAATCGCGCTGATGTTCTGAAATCTGGTCCAAATAAACTGTAATTATGCGCGGCATAAATTGCTTATAAAGGCTTTTAACATTCTCAAAGTTGATCGGATTCCTTTTGTGGGGCATTGTGCTGCTTCCCACTTGTTTTGCCTCAAAGGCTTCTCCGACTTCTGCAATCTCGCTCCTCTGCAGGTTGCGCATATCATCTGCAAGATTTGCCAAAACCGAAAAGCAGGAAATAAGCGCATGAATTAAATCAGCAATTGGCTCAGGCTCTGCAATTTGAGTTGATGCTTCGGAAACTTTTAACTGTAGCTCATCCATTATTTCTTTTTCAAATTGCAATGGGTCAGAAACAAGCAATGAGCTCGCATTGTAAGCTCCGACAGCGCCAGAGAATTTTCCTGCAAGCTCATTTGCAGAATTTTCAATTGTTTTGATTCTCTTGCCAAGCCTGCTTACATAATAGCTTAGGGCAAAGCCGAATGTTATGGGCTCTGCATGCTGGCCATGGGTTCTGCCCATCTGCAGGGAATTTTTATAGGCCAAAGCCAGTTCTATTAGGGTTTTTTCCAATGCATTGAGATTTGGAATTAGCACTTCTTTAACAGCATCTTTATAGCGGAGGGCATTTGCCGTATCAACAATATCATAGGAAGTAGCGCTGAAATGCGCATAGGGCTTTGCCTTTTCGCTTACCTTATTCCTTATGCAGTTTACTAGTGCTCTAATATCATGCTTTGTAATTGCCTCTTCAGCATAAACCTCCTGCGCATTTATTGTTTCCGCTGCCTTTGCAATTTCATCTGCAGTTTCTTTTGTGCAAATGCCCCTCTTTGCAAGAACCCTTGCAAGCGCTGCCTCAACCCTTGCTTCATAGCGCACTCTGGCATTTTCACTTAGGAATTCCTGCAGGGCTTTATCTGCATACCTGTAATCAAGCGGCGAAATCGCATCAAAGGAATCAATGTTTGGCATATACTCACTTATTTAACCCATCAAGAAAATTTTTATAGGAATCTACAACTTCCCCAATGCTTGGGGCATTCCAAATTCTTTCATTTATCCATGCTTCGCATACTGATTTGTACATGTTGCTGACAATTTCAATTAATTCCTTTGGCAATTTTGGTGGCTTTGGCCATGTTTCTTTGGGCTTGCCGGATTCCTTTGCGGAAATCATCTCATTCGCCCAGGGCAGGGTTTTGTAATAATCGCGCAAAACCTGCTTGCTTATGTGCATGTTATGAAACAGCATCCTGTCCTCATCAAGCGTGCCGAAAACATCAACAAGCATCAATTCTTTTTTGGGGGTAACTGCAAATTCCACTTTTCCATCAGCGTGCTCCAATCCTATTTCTTCCGCTCTTCTATTCAAAAATTCATTTATTTTCAGTGCGGTTTGTTTTAGTTCGGCAAGCTGCTGCCCTGAAATTTTTGCCATTTCCCTGGCTTCTTCCCAGTTCAAGTATCTGTCGCCAAGCTCAAGCTTTGTGGAAACGTCCATTATTGGCTTTGCAAATTTCTCCCCAGGCTCCGGCACATGGTCCAATCCCAGGTCCTCAAATTTCAATTCTCCTTTTTCGAGGCGCTTGAAGACGCTGCTTCCTGCGGGAAGCGAATTCCTGTAGATTATTTCAAGCGGAACCAAATAGTTTGCTGTTTCAGCTGAAATTTCATTCTTTTGCGGATATAGGACCCTTACAAGATTTACTTCCATTTCATTCCCTTTCAAAAGCCTTCTGAAGTGTGTTTTAATTCCAAGTTTTTCTAGCTCCTTAAAATTGTATGCTGCCGTCCTACAGAGCGCTTCGCCTTTTCCTGGAATTTCATCCGGCATTTTCCCATAATCAAATACGCTGTAATCATCTGTGAAATGGAAAATGCCAATTCCTGTCTCATTTTCCCTAGGTTCTTTCTCTACGGTCAAATCCTTTACTGAGCCCATTATTGCACCTCCATCCTCTTGCTTTCATTTGCATCAGCCTCAAGCACTTTCCTTTTTGCCTGCCCCCTGTAAGCGCTTAATGCATTGTCAAACCTTCCATCGCTGTTAAGGAGCTGTATTGCAGCTAATGCAGCATTTTTGCCGTTGTTGAGGCCGACCCAAAAGCCTTTGTTTGAGAATTGCAGGAGGTTCTGGGCATTTTCCGCGCTTGGAATGAAAATTGCAAGCGCATTGCCAGTTTCAACCGCAGAACTCAAATCACTTGCAGCAATGTAAATTTTTTTTTCATCTTCTTTGTCCAGTTCATCTGCTTTTTTATAATTAATCCCAAATTCCTTCAGCAATGCCTCTGCCTTTTCATTGCTTCCAACAACTGCAATTGATTCAAATTTCCTCAGGGCTTTTGATATCTCGTTATAATTTGAGTTAATTCCCATGCCAAGGACAGGAATTCCTGGCGGCATTTGGTGTATTGAGAGCAGGGAATCAAGCCCATTGTAATTTGATGCAATCGGAATTCCAATAACCGGCTTTGTTGTAAGCGCTGCAATTGCCCCTGGAAGCGCGGCGCTCAGGCCCGCGCCTGCAACAATTGCCCTTGCATTTGTTGCTGCAATAATTTTTTCCAATTCTTTCGGGGTTCTGTGGGCGGAGCATATGCGCAGCTCAAATTTGATGTTTTCTTGCCTTAGCGCTTCAGCTATCCCCTCATAGATTTTTGCATCCGAATCAGAGCCAAATACAAGCAAAATTTCCGCCATACCCAAAAAAACTCCCCTAAAGAACTAACGAACAAAAAATTAAAAATGAATCAGTTGATTTCAACACCCCTGTTCCCTTTTGCAATTCTTCCAATTTCAATTGCCTCTTCATTAAGCGCTTTTAACTTTTTGGCTATCTTTTCTTTCTCATGCTCGGCAACAATGAGCGCTAATCCTATTCCCATGTTGAATGTCCTAAACATGTCCCTCTCAGGAACATTCCCAATCTGCTGTATTTTCCTGAAAACCGGCGCAATGGGAATCTTTGATTTTTCAATTTTTGCGCATAACCCTTCAGGTAGCAACCTTTCAATGTTGTCATAAAGCCCTCCGCCTGTTATGTGGGCAATCCCGTGCAGTTCGGCAATGCCCATCAATTCCTGAATCGTGCTGGAATAATTCCTGTGCGTTCTGAGAAGCTCCTCTCCCAAGGTGGAATTAAACTCATCAATTCTTTCATTTACGCCAATTTTTGCAATTTCAAAGAAAACCTTCCTTGCAAGCGAATAGCCATTTGTATGCAAGCCGTTGCTTTTCAATCCAATCAAGGCATCCCCGGAAGCGATTTTGCCGCCAGTGATTATTCTTTCTTTTTCCACAACTCCAACAATGCAGCCTGCAAGGTCTGTCTCGTTTTCCAAATAAACCCCGGGCATTTCTGCTGTTTCGCCCGCAACTAATGCAATATTGCTTTCCCTGCAGGCCTTTGCCATGCCGCTTATGATATGCTCCACTACTTCAGGGGAGAGTTTGCTTGATGCAATATAATCAAGAAAGAAAAGAGGTTTTGCCCCGCATGCCGAAATGTCATTGCAGGAGTGATTTACCAAATCAATCCCGATTGTATCCCATTTATTGCATAGTGCGGCAATCTTTGTTTTTGTGCCAACGCCATCAATGCTTGAAATCAGCACAGGAAACTTCATCTTTTTAATTTCTGTTGCGGAGAAGGCGCCGCCAAAAGCGCCTATATCAAGCAGTACATTCCTATTGAATGTGCTTCTGACATGCCCTGCCATGCGCTTAACCGCTTCATTGCCTGCATTGATATCAACGCCTGCATCCTTGTATGTGATTGCCATTTCTTATCGCAAGAAGAATTCATTACAATTCTAATTAAAAAGATTTCACATTTCCAATCTATGGGTTTTGATGGGAGTTAACAGAATTGAGATTGCCTTAAGGCAGGGCTTCAGGGATGCGCTTGCGGAATCAACAAAAAGACGCATGCATGAGGATTTGGGCCTGGAAGCAAAGACTCTAAGCACAATACAGGTTTTCACAACAGATGCTGAATTAAATGAAAATGAAATTAGAAAAATTGCGGATGCGTTTGCAGATCCGGTTATACAGGAATATAAAATAAATGCCCCTGCTGCAAATTCTGCATTTGATTTTGCCGCTGAAATCGGCTTCAGGCCTGGAGTAACTGACAATGTTGGAAGAACGGCAAGGGAAGCCATGGAATACATCGTTGGAAGAAAATTAACGCAGAATGAAGCGGTTTACACTTCAACGCAGTATCTGTTCGGCGGCAGTCTCTCAAAAGAACAAATTGCGCAGGTTTGTTCAGGCCTGCTCTGCAATGAGCTGATTGAGCGCTGGGAGGTAAAAGGCAGGGAAGAGTTTGGAGAAAAGGGATTTGAAGCAAAAGTGCCTAAAGTCAAGGAGGATTATGCAGTGAATGTCAGGGAAATAAACCTTGACGTCAGCGATGGGGAACTGATGAAAATTTCAAAGGAAGGCGTGCTTGCCCTGAATCTTGAGGAAATGAAGGCAATAAGGGATTATTTCAAAAACAAGGGAGTAATTGAAAAAAGAAAAAAGGTTGGTTTGAGCAGCAAGCCGACTGATGTTGAATTGGAGGCATTGGCGCAAACATGGAGCGAGCACTGCAAGCACAAAATATTCAATGCCAGGATAAGATATAATGAAGGGAATAGAATTGAGGAAATAGATTCGCTGTTCAAAATATATGTAAAATCCCCGACAGAGAAAATAAAGAAGGATGTTAATTGGCTGCTGAGCATTTTTTCCGACAATGCAGGGGTAATAAGGTTCAACAAGGATTCCTGCATTGCAATGAAGGTTGAAACCCATAATTCCCCTTCAGCATTGGACCCTTATGGCGGCGCAATTACCGGAATTGTGGGAGTGAATAGGGATCCCATGGGAACAGGAAAGGGCTGCAGGCTTATATTCAATACTGATGTTTTCTGCTTTGCAAATCCCTACTGGAAAGGGGACTTGCCCCCAAGGATGCTCCATCCGAAAAGGATTTTTGAGGGAGTGCGAAAAGGCGTTGAGCACGGGGGCAACAAAAGCGGCATTCCTACAGTTAATGGCACGCTTGTTTTCGATGACCGCTATAGGGGAAAGCCACTTGTTTATTGCGGCACAGGAGGAATTATGCCATATAAAATAAGGGGCAAGCCTTCCTGGAAAAAGGAAAGCAATCCGGGGGATTTGATTGTAATGTGCGGAGGCAGAATCGGAAAGGACGGAATCCATGGAGCAACATTCTCTTCAGAGGAGCTGCATGAAGGTTCTCCCGCCACAGCAGTTCAAATTGGCGATCCAATTACGCAGAAAAAGATGCATGATTGCTTGTTGGAAGCTCGCGACTTGGGATTGTACAATTGCATAACTGACAATGGCGCTGGCGGCTTAAGCAGTAGTGTTGGGGAAACTGCTGAATTCAGCAATGGCTGTGAAATGCATTTGGAAGAAGCTCCGCTGAAATATGCAGGCCTGCAGCCCTGGGAAATTCTTCTTTCCGAGGCGCAGGAAAGAATGACCTTGGCTGTGCCGAAGAAGAATGAGAAATCTTTAAGGGAATTGTGCATCAAACACGGAGTTGAAATGACTGTTCTTGGCACATATAAAAATACAGGAAACTTCCATGTGCTTTATGATGGAAAAACTGTTGCCTATATTGATATGGATTTTATGCACAAGGGCCTGCCAAGAATGCATTTAGAAGCAGAATGGGAAAAACTAATTCATGAAGAGCCTGATTTTGCAGAGCCAGCTGATTTAGCCGCTGAACTTAAGTCATTGCTCTCTTCGCTCAATGTCTGCTCAAAGGAATATGTTGTAAGGCAGTACGATCACGAAGTGCAGGGAAGCAGCATTGTAAAGCCGCTTACCGGAGCTAAAAACGATGGCCCAAGCGATGCTGCTGTGTTAAAGCCTATTTATAATTCCTGGGAAGGCCTTGTAATTTCAAATGGCATAAACCCGAAAATCAGCGATATTGACACTTACGACATGGCAGCAAATGCAATTGATGAAGCGCTTAGGAATGCTGTTGCTGTTGGTGCAAATCCTGAAAGAATTGCGCTGCTTGACAATTTCTGCTGGTGCGACCCCATTTATGACAGGGAAAAAACGCCTGACGGGAAATACAAGCTTGCGCAGCTTGTAAGGGCGTGCAAGGCATTGCGCGATTATTGCATTGCATTCAAAACGCCTTGCATCTCCGGCAAGGATTCAATGAAAAATGACTATAAAATCGGCAATACAAAAATAAGCATTCCTCCAACGCTGCTTATTTCTGCATTGGGAAAAATGGATGATGTTAGAAAGGCTGTTACAATGGACGCAAAGAATGTCGGAGATATTGTGTATATCCTTGGGGAAACAAAAAATGAATTGGGCGCCTCGGAATACCTTGCCTTGAAGGGATGCATAGGCAATACTGCGCCAAAGGTAAATGCAAAAACCGCACTTAAACTCTATAAGTCGCTGTACAAGGCAATCAGTGCAGGCTTGGTCGCAAGCTGCCATGACATTTCAAACGGCGGCATTGCTGTTTGCGCTGCAGAAGCGGCATTTGCAGGCATGCTTGGAATGCAAATTGATGCAAGGAAAATCCCCTCTGATGGAATCAAAAGAGATGATTACTTGCTGTTTTCCGAAAGCGCCTCGCGCTTTATTGTAACAATTGCTGAGCAAAAGAAAAATAAATTTGAAAAAATTATGAAAGGGAATGTTTTTGCTGAAATTGGGATTGTAACAAAGGGGCCTAAATTTGCTGTAATTGGACTGGATGGAAAGGAAGCTATAAATGCAGGCATAAATGAATTAAAGCAGGCATGGAAAAAAACATTGGACTGGTGAACGGATGAAAAAACCAAGCGCATTAGTGCTTACAGGCTATGGAATCAACTGCGATTATGAAACAGAATTTGCTCTGGGAAATGCCGGCTTTGAACCAAAGCGCATCCATATAAACGACATTATTTCAGGAAGGGAAGATTTGGATGACTATCACTTGCTCTCCTTCCCGGGGGGCTTCAGCTATGGGGATGATCTGGGAGCGGGAAAGGCGCTTGCAAATAAAATCCAGAATGCAAAAATTGCAGATAAGAAATTCAACCAGCTTCTGCAGAAATTCATTGATTCTGGAAAGCTTATAATCGGGATATGCAACGGCTTTCAGATTATGGTAAAACTTGGGCTGCTGCCTGCATTTGGGGAGAAATATTTTGTGCAGGATGTTACGCTTACATTCAATGATTCCGGCAGATTTGAGGATAGATGGATTAACTTGAAAGCAAATCCTGGAAGCAAATGCATTTTTACCAGGGGAATTGATAAAATTGATTTGCCGATTAGGCATGGTGAGGGGAAATTCATTGTTAGGGATGCAATTACATTGCAGCAGCTGAAGGAAAATTCGCAAATAGTCCTGCAGTATGCTGATGAAAATTGTGTTCCAACAATGTCATATCCGCAAAACCCGAACGGCTCAATTGAAGGCATTGCCGGGATATGCAATGCCTCTGGGCGTGTATTTGGCTTGATGCCGCATCCTGAAGCGCACACTTTCTTCTTCAATCATCCGAACTGGACAAGAATCAGGGAGCAGCATCAAAGGCAAGGCTTGAAAATCCCTGAAGAAGGCGCAGGCCTGAAGGTATTTAAAAACGCCTTTGGGTATGCGGTTGAAAATCTAGTATGAAAAAATTATTTGCTGAATTTCCTCACTTTCACTGCGCTTTCTGAAAGCAATTCGCTTGAAAGCTCATCAATTTCCTCATTTTCATAGACCATTTCCCTGATGCCCGCATTTATCAGCTGCTTTGCGCATATTATGCAGGGAAAGTGCGTTGTGTAAAGTGTTGTGTTTTCAGTTGCAATTCCTGAGTATGCGGCCTGCACAATCGCATTCTGCTCCGCGTGCACTGCCCTGCAGTACTCAAGCCGCTCGCCTGATTTCAGGCCCTTGCGCTCACGGATGCAATAACCGCGCTCCAGGCAGTCTTCAAGCCCTTTGGGGGCGCCATTATAACCTGTGGAAATTATTTGCCTGTTCTTAACGAGCACTGCGCCCACTTTCTTCTCCCTGAAGCATGTGGCGCGCTCGCTTGCCACCCTTGCGACCTTCATAAAATACTCATCCCAAGAAATGCGCTTTTGCGTTTTCTGCATTCTGACCACACATAAATTATTTTGCTAATGCCTTATAACCTATATCCTTCCTGAAGTGCATGCCCTCAAAGGATATTTTTGAAACCGCGGAATAGGCGGAATCAATTGCATTTTTTATGCCGCTGCCAAAGCCTGTTACGCCCAGAACCCTGCCTCCATTTGTTGCTATTTCTTTTTCTGCATTGAATTTAGTTCCTGCATGGAAAACCGCGGCATCTGGAATTTTTTGCGCAGCTTCCAGGCCATAAATTATTTTTCCTTTCTCATGCGCTTCGGGATAACCTCCGGAAGCAAGGACAACGCAGCATGCTGCTCCGCTTGAAAATTTAATTTCTGCATTGCGCAAATTCCCATCAATGCACGCATCTATTGCATCAGGCAAATCGCTCTGCATCAGCGGCAGGACTGCCTGCGTTTCAGGATCGCCGAAGCGCGCGTTGAACTCAAGCACTTTTGGCTTGCTATTGCAGAGCATAATTCCTGCATACAAAATCCCTTTATATTCTGCTCCGCTAGCACGCATTGCATCTATTGTCGGCTGCAAAATTGTTTCTGCAATCTCATCCTGCAGCTCCTGCGTTATTATTGGCGCAGGGGCATATGCGCCCATGCCCCCTGTGTTTGCGCCCAAATCATTGTCATATGCGCGCTTGTGGTCCTGGCTCGGAACCATCGGAACAATGTTTTTTCCGTC
>JAGVWD010000068.1 GCA_018304445.1 Candidatus Iainarchaeum sp.
GGGCCTTTTCCTGCTCTTTCGGCTTGAAGATTCCTGAAATCCTGTCTCCAAGGGGCTTTTCAGCCCTTACCCTGTGCAGGCCCTCGCTCGAGGTTAATGCGCCCTCATTCTTTCTGGCATAATTGAGATAGAGAAGCGCAATTACAATAACCACAACAATCCCAAGCACAATCCATACCGCGTTCTTCCCGATTGCATTTGTGAATTTGATTGTGGAAATCCCTGTTGAGAGATCAGCATAGAGCGTTGCTGCATTCTCGGCAAGCGCCTTTGCGGCCGCATAATCATTTGCCGCAAGCAATACCTTTGCCTTTGCAAGGTTCGCATCAGCCCACTGCTTTTTGAGCGCCAATTCATCAGGAAGATCAATTTCAAGGGCCTGCAGCTCATCAACCAAATCCTCAACTGCCGCCTTCCCAGAATCTGCGCTTGAAATCTCATCCTCAGTAAGGGATTTTTCCGAGAGCGCATTCTTCACATTCACTTTGGCAATCTGCGAGTCAGTTGCATTTCCCGCATTGTCGCTTGCAATTGCCTTTACCTCATAAGCCCCATTATTCACATCCGTTGTGTCCCATGCTGCTGAATACTTGCTATCCGCCCCCGAGGAAGCAATTGCTATATTGCTCCATGTTGTTGCTCCGCTTGCCCTGTAATAGAAAGTAACCTGCTTTATCCCTGAAACAATAAGAGTTCCCTTATCGCCTGCTGTTGCAAGCAAATTCGCATCGCCTTCCAATTCCGCATTGTTCAATGGCGCGAGCAGATTAACATCGGGCTTTGCCGTATCAACCTCAAAATTCTGCGTAACGTCATAAGTCCCTCCGGAAGCATCTGTTGCTGTAACCCTTGCAGTTGCAATTCCGTCCTCGCCATCATCAATTGTGTAGGAAGCGGAAAAGCTCGCTCCGCTCTTGCCTGAGGCAACGGTCTCATAATCCTTGTTATAAGTTTTAACCTGCAGCGTTGCGTTCTGCATATTGCCGCCGCTTGCTGAAACAGTTATTGCAACAGCGCCTGCCTTTGTGTATTTCGGAACTGTAATTGTGATTGCAATGCCTCCGGGAGTTTTCGCGGTTGCGCTTGCTTCAGAGGAAAGCGAACTTAAATTGCTCGCATTGTCCTTCGCTTTTATTTTATAATAATAAACTGTGCCTGCACTCAAGTTCGAAGCCGCATCAGTGTAGGAAGTTGAAGTGGCAGTGCCAATTGCTGTGCCAATTGAAAATCCTGCGCTTGTACCCCTGTAAATCTCATAACCATAAATTCCGCTTCCCCCCGTGTCAGAGGCAGCGCTCCATGAAAGAGCAATTGAGCCGTCTGCATTGGCGCTTGCGCTCAGGTCTGCCGGAATTGCAGGCGCGGTCTTGTCAATATTGATTGTGAAATGCGCAAGGGTCCCCCAGGTGCTTCCGTTTGTTGCCTTAATGTGGAAATACCATGTTCCATCAGCCTTGTCAGTATAGCTTGCAGTAAGGACATTCCCGTCTGCAGAATTGTCGGGATCAGTGCCTGAATTTGTATCAATGCTCCATGAATAATTTGTTGCCCCGCTTACAGCGCTCCAGGAAACTGTAATATCATCAGCGCTATACCATGCGCTTGTGCTCGGGTGCGTTGAGCTTGACACACTTGGTGCTGAAAGCGCGCCTGTGCTTGTCGGAGTTGCGCGGCTTGTTGAATCAGACGCAACGCTATTGTTGTCAGAGTAATCAAATGCAATTATCCTGTACCAGTAATTGTAATCGGCAATCACATTTGTGTCAGCGTAGCTTGTAGAGCCAGTCCTGCCAATATAGATGTTTGTGTCAAATGCCGGCTGGGTTGCAACTGCCCCGCCAAGTCTATATATGCGATAGCCATTGATATCATTTTCCAATGTATTCCTGTCCCAGCTTAAAGTAATAGCGCTTGCAACTGTTGGTATGAGGCCCGATGGCTTTGCAGGCGCAGTATTATCAACCCTTGAGAATATTGAGTTCTTCTGCCCAAGATTTGTTGCAATATCTTTCGCAAACACAGCAACATTGAAATCCCCTGTTTTATTCAGCTTGTTCTCATCATATGAGCATGTGTAGCTGTTTTTGTCGCCTGCTGCATTTGCGCAGTGCGCAAGCACATTGAAATCCAATGATTTAACCCCATTCACATCAACCTCAACGCTGTCCTTGTTGATGTCAGTAAGCGAGTTGTTAATATCAAATTTGACAGTTTGGGTTGTGCCTGTGGTAATTGTGATTGTCGGCGCAGCAACATCCCTTGCAACATAAACAGTTTTTGTTGTTTCCGTATTGCCATTATTATCAAGGCTATTGTTGTCATTATTATCGCTGCTGTTGAAATCAATTCTATGATTGCCATCTGTTGTGATATTAAAGCTAGTTCCAAAAACCCATGCGCCTAAGTCAATCCTATAGACTGTTGCCGCGCATCCGGAATTTGCGCCCGCAGGCGCATCGGTGCAAGTAAGTGTTATAGTAATTGTTGCCTCATTTGAAACATAGCCATTCTTATCTATGGTTGTTGTTGGCGCAGTCTTGTCATAAATTATGGTGTCTGTAGTACTTGTAAAATTTTCACTTGTGTCAGCAAGTTCTGCCCTTATGGTTACAGTTCCCTCTGTCGTGCTAGAGCAGTTGCTACCAGAATTAATATCAAAGTTTTGGACGAAGGTAATTGGCGGCACCGCTATAGGTATGCCAGTCCAGCTTCCGGAGCACGCACCACTGCCACAGCAAAACCTAACCTTATTGGCGTCTCCACTGCCTGACAATTTAACGCCAACATTAAAATCCCCTGTATATGTGTAGATGCCATCAAAAGCATTGAAATCAGAAATTGTTGGGGCAGCTGCGCCCGCATATGCTAATGCAAGCAGAATAAGCAATACTATGCCTAAACCTTTAACTCCCACAAATACACCCCGAACTCTTATATAGATATACTAACTGCTTAAAAAAGATTTCGGCTTTTTAAATCAACAAGATGGCGCTTAACCATAGTGCCCTGGATTGAGCTTAGGGGCGGCATCCCCCTCGGAATTTTGGTTTATGGGATGGACCCATTGCTTGTTTTTGCTGTTTGTGTTATTGCGAACATACTGCTGGTAATTCCGGCATTCATAATCCTGCATTTCGTATTTGAGTGGCTCGGCACAAAGAAATGGGCGGCAAAGCCATTGCAGAAGCTCCATGCCAAATCAAAAAAATACATTGACAAGTACGGATTCCTCGGGCTGATGGTCTTTGTTGCTGTTCCTCTCCCCGGAACTGGCGCATATGCCGGGAGTTTCGTTGCACATCTCTTTGAAATTGAGAAAAAGCGCGCGTTCATTGCAATTGCGCTCGGAGTGATAATTGCAGGTATAATTGTAACCGCGGCTTCAGTAGGATTGCTGCCAATTGTTAAAGCAGTTTTTGGGATATAAATTAAATCCACTTCTTTCTCCTGAAATAGATAAGCATTATTCCTGCAACAACAGCCATGATGGCGAGTATTGCATAGTATCCATAGCGCCATTCCAGCTCCGGCAAAAATCTGAAATTCATGCCGTAAATTCCAGCAATCAGAGTGAGGGGCATCATTATTGTTGCGATTATTGTAAGGACTTTCATTATTTCATTCATCTTGTTGCTAACAACTGAAAGATATGCCTCAAGCGCGCCTGTTGCAATTTCCCTCTGCATATCAATTATGCCAATGAGCCTTATCATCCTGTCATAAACATCCCTGAAATATATGGAAGTTTCCTTGCCAAGGAATGGGAATTCCCTCCTTGCGAGCATATTCACTATTTCGGCCTGCGGCGCGATTGTCATGTAAAGGCTGAGGCTTGCCTTCTTCATCCTGAAGAGCTCATTTACAACTATCGGCTTTGGATCCTTGAATATCGTGTTTTCGATTTTTGCCATTTTCTCATCATAACGCTCAAGGACAACAAAATAATTGTCCACTAATTTGTCAAGTATGCTGTAAATGAGGAAGTCTGCTCCTTTATCAAAAAGCGAGGGATTTTTCTTGTAGGCATCAATGGCATATTCTATTGCATTGAGCCGCTTGTAGTGGGTTGTTATGACAAAATTCTTTCCAAGGAAAATGTCAAGCTCATTTAGCTGCAGGCTTCCGTCAAATTCAAGCTCGTGTATAACAAGGAACAAATGTTCAGGATATGTT
The DNA here is from genome assembly GCA_018304445.1 of Candidatus Iainarchaeum sp. Next base: position 4,174 of record JAGVWD010000068.1, read on the forward strand.
TCAAATTTGGGCCTCTGGTTCCTTATTACTGCATCTTCCACAGCAAGCTTGTGCAGGTTGAATTTCTTCGCGATATTTATGAAATCCCCGTACCCCGGATTCTCAATGTCAATCCAGACAAAGCCGCATTTTTTCAGCGCCTTGTCAAGCTTCTCTGGCCTTATCCCGGAAAGCGCATTATCGCCCTTGCACATTATTGCGCGCAGCATCCAACAATAGACGCAAAGCGCATATTTAAATTTATTGATGCCTTCAATTAATCTGAGAGCAATGGCTGATAGGCTTAAAAGCAAGGGCGCGAACCTGCTGAAGCGCAGGAAGCGCAGAGAATTGTTTAAGCGCTTGGGAATCAGCGGAGCGGGATAATTTTCAAATAGCACAATCAACAATAACGCTGTTGTTATGTAGCAGTTTCAAATCCTTGCAACAATCTTCTCAAGGTTTTTGTTCATTCTCGTCAGAATTTCTGAAACTGCCCCATACTTTGTATCCAATGATTTGAAGTTTCCATCCATCTTATCAAAATTCCCATCTATCCTATCCCCCAGCACTTTGAAGTTCTCATCCATCTTCTCAAACCCTGCCTTCTGCTCTTTGAATCCCTTGCTCATAATCACTAACCCCTCATCCAACCTTTCAGCAATCTCCTCAGGGCCCCTTATTATTTTAAAGTTATCAAATTTCCCGCTGAAAGGAAGCTCTTCAACCTCTATTGCAGTTATTGTTGCAGTAGTTTCCTCCCTATCTTCAGGAGTTTGGTTTTTGAGCCTGCTCAGAAAGGCTTGCAGGCTTTCTGCTTCTCCTTCGCAGATTATCATAACATCTTCATCATAATCGTCAAGATTTTCAACGCTGCCGAAGAGATTGTGTTTTTTTGCAAGCTGCCTGACAAAGCGCCTGAAGGCGCTTCTCTGCACATCACCCTTTACTTTAACCGCACAGGCCTTTTTCATGTAATGAAATATGCACAAACAGGTATTTAAGCATTTCTATTTTTACGTTCTTTGCCGATATTTAAAATAAGTGGCAGCGGAGCAAAGAAAGCGCAAAAAATGCAGTTTTCAATAAGAATGTCGTTATGTAGCATTTATGTGATTTTTGCTCAAAAATTAGTCCGCCAGTTCAAAATATATTCTTCTATTCTCTGCGCCCTTGTTGTCAAGCCTTGTTATTTTTATTTTCCCGATTTCCTTCGTATTGCGCACATGGGTTCCGCCATCCGCCTGCCTGTCATAATCGCCTATGCTTATTACCCTGAAATCGGAAATTACTTTCGGAAACAAATCCCTCAATCTAAAAATCTCAGGGATTTTCATTGCCTCCTCCCTTGCAATGTATGAAATTGCGATTGGAAGTGCGCTTACAACAATTTCATTCGCCTTCTCCTCAAACCCCTGCAGCAAATTCCTGTCAAAGTCCTTCACATTATAATCCATCCTGCTCTCCTCAAACCCCAGCTGATTGCCTGTTATGAGCGAGCCGATTTCTTTGTAAATTACGGCAGCAAGCACATGCGCGGCTGAATGCATCCTCATCATCTTATAGCGCATTTCCCAGTCTATTGCGCCATTAACCTGCACGCCGGCCTGAAGCCCTTCAAAAGAATCCAGCTCATGCAATACTTTCCCTGAAACTTTCTCAACGCTTTTTACCGCATATTCCCTGCCGCCCGCAATTATTTTTCCGGTATCGCCCAGCTGCCCTCCGCCTCTCGGATAAAAAGCAGTTTTGTCCAGCTCAATTTTATT
>JAGVWD010000019.1 GCA_018304445.1 Candidatus Iainarchaeum sp.
TGCATGGGCATCAAGCAGTTTTAAATCTCTGGCATAATGAAGCCCCCTGTTTGCCTTATTCGGCCCATTTTCCATGCATACATTCATTCCAGAAGCATCTATGTGCTTATAACTCTTAACCAGCCAGGGATGGATTATGACAAATTTTGCATCTATCGCATCATAAAGCTTTGCAATTTTGCTGATTATGTTTTTAGTCCTTGTGCTATTTGTGTAATGGTGCTTCATTGGCGCATGTATTGTATTGAACTCAAGCCCCTTAAGATAATCAATGCTTTTCCTGCTCAGCTTGCAGCTCAGAAGCTCTTTCAAATAAACAAAACACAGCTCAACCCCATCAATTTTCTGCTTGGCGATGGTACTAATCACTCTATTCAGATTTCTATCAAGCCCCCACCAGCACGCTGTTGAAACACATACTTTGCGCATCCAAAACCCAACCTTTTAAAATCCACCTTTGAGAAGGAATACGCAAAGGAGAAGGGCTTTGCGGACATTTACAGGCAGCGCCTTATTGAGTTCAGGAAGGAGAAGGAAAGCGCCGTGCGCGTTGAAAGGCCCACTAACCTCGCAAGGGCGCGCACTTTGGGATATAAGGCAAAGCAGGGCTTTGTTGTTGTAAGGGTAAGGGTCAGGAAGGGCGGCGGGGTATTCCACAGGCCTGCAAAGGGAAGGCGCCCAAAAAGAATGGGCGTTACAAAGCTTACGCGCAATATTTCAATCCAGACGATTGCTGAGCAGCGCGCCTCGGAAAAATACCCAAACCTTGAAGTCCTTAATTCCTATTGGGTTGGGGAAGACGGAAGGAAGAAATATTACGAAATAATAATGGTTGACACAAGCAATCCCTCAATCCTTGCAGACAAGGACATAAACTGGATATGCAAGAGCACCCAGCGCGGCAGGGTTGAGCGCGGATTGACAAGCTCGGCAAAGAAAGCGCGAGGGCTCCGCAACAAGGGAAGGGGCGCGGAGAAAGCGAGCCGATAACGGCTATTCAACAACTAATTTTATCGCGTTTTTCTCCTTCATCAATAAAGCGGTTTTTCCCGGTGCAATGTGAAATGCCTTTGCAAGCGCCTTTGGAATCCTCAGCGCAACAGAATTCCCCCATTTTGAAAATTTCGCCTTCCCCCATTTTGAAAATTTCGCCTTTTCAGCCCTTCTGAGCGCGCGCTCCTTCTCTGCAACCTCGTGCAGCTGTCCCATATCAAGGAATTCATCCTTGCACTTTGGGCAGTGCCAGTATTTATATTCAAGTAAATCTTTGCCACTGACATCAGCTCTTTCAAGCAGCTCAATATTGCATTTATGGCATTTCATATTCATCTTTTCCATTCAATTGTTACAATCTTGATGCAATCCCTTTCAATTTCATCCACACAAACAATCTTTCCCCGCCTGTATTCTTTTATAAATTTCATCCTGTTCTTTCCAAATCTTTTTATCTTCCCCCATTTATTGTAGCTTCAATCATGTCCCTTGATATTCCCCTGTTGGTTGCGCGCGCATAGGCGTGCCTTGTTATCTCAATTTTCTTTCCGAACCTGAAAAGATATCCTAAGATATACATGTATATCAAAGTCCTTTTAATACTTACACAAAATCTTGCCACAAACAAATTATAAATATATCGTCAATTGCCGTATAGTAATATAACAGGCATTCCGCAGATTTTGCCTTCAGGCGACCGAATAAAACGCAATTGTTTTTTATACTGTTTAATTTACTAATTATCTGTGGGCGGTATGAAAGTAACATTTTGGAAGGGAATTGCGCGCAAATTCAAGCCTGCTGCAAAAACACCTCGCGGAAAACAGCTTTCACAGATGTCCCTTGGGAAAAGGATTTCGCGCATGTTTGACTTTATTGAATTGAAGGGTTTAAAGGCAGGCTTTGAGGGGGAAGTTAAAATCCTAGGGGGCGGAATTAAGCTAAAGAAAATTAAGCTCGATGCAGAGTCTATGGTGAGGATTGCAAATGCGCTTCAGAACTCTGGCCACACTGCGCAAATGAAAGTAGCAAATTATTTTATTAAGAGGCACTTTTTAAATTATTTCAAAGAGAAACTCCATGACAAGGGGCAAATAGCAGTATTAGAGCGCCTGATTGACACATACAGGGAAACTAGCGCAACAATGATTAAAGATGCATTTGGCGGAAAGGCTAATGCAATAAATGAACTTCAGAAAATCATAGCTGAGAGAGTAAAAATAACGGAGAAAATAGAAGCAGCAAGGCCCTTTAGCCCGGCACACGAAGGGGTTAAAGGCGCCTTGGTCGGACATTTATTTAACACAGCATTGGGCGGCATGACACGCAAGGTAGACCTGATGATAGATGAGTTGCAACGGGAGAAAGGCAAATGATTCTCGACCTGGTTTTTTATTCTGACTTGCAGTCGCTTAAGCGCAATGCGAAGCTTCTGGGAATTGATGCAATAATAATTGCGCAGAACTTCAGATCGCAAAGGGACATTGATGCGCTGCGCGCGGAGATAAAAAAATCAAAATTCCCCTTTTATATATGCCATCTGCTCGGGGAGCCGAACCAGAATGATGCGAAATTGTTCAGTGGAAAGGCTGATTTCATTGCAGTTCTTGGCGGCAGCGCAAATATGAACAAATTCGCTGTTTCAAGCAATTTTGTTGATTTCCTTATCGCCCCCGCGGGCTATGGAAAGAATGAATTTGACACTGCAATCGCGCAGATTGCCTCCGACAACCAGAAGCCCATTGCAATCCCCTTTGCGCAGTTCCTGAACTGCAGTAGCTTCCAGCGGAGCATGCTTTTCAAGAATTATTTTTTTGCTGTTAAAATAATGAAGAAATTCAGGATAAATGCATTGTTTTTCAGCGGGGCGAAAAAGGAAAGCGAACTGCGCGCACCGCTTAATTTGGAATCATTTGCCTGCCTGCTTGGCTTCAGCAAAGAACAAGGGGAACGCTTCATTGAAAGATATGCCGAAACAATTCTGCAGAAAGTGGGAAAATGAATTCTGAAAAGGCGCTTATTGAATTTTTCCAGAATGCAGGGAAACTGAAGAACATAAAGCGCACGGGCTGGAAGTTGATGGGAATAAAAAACCCCGAAAGCGTGGCAGAGCACTCCTTCAGGCTCGCGGTTATGGCATTTGCGCTTGCCCCCCGATTCGGGCTTGATGCGGAAAAATGCGCGGTTCTTGCGCTCATCCATGACCTGCCTGAAGCCTATACTGGTGATATTTCACATGCCGGCGTTCCGGGCAAACAGCAGATTGCAAATGAAAATAAGGCAATGAAAAAGCTCATTGCAAAATTGGAGCCAAAAACAAAGAACGGAATTTTGAAATTGTGGAATGAATTTATAGATGAAAAAAGCAGGGAAGCGGAATTAATTCAGCAGCTTGACAAGCTTGAGATGGCGCTGCAGGCATTTTACTATGAGAAAAAGAAATTTACGCGCAGAAGCCTGCAGGTATTCTTTGATGATGCAAACCTGCAGATAACGGACAAAAGGCTGCTTAAAATGCTGCATGCGCTGAATGACATGCGGAGCAGATGAAATGGCATCAAAAGTTTATCTTGTGAAGGAGCCTTTCCTCACAAACCTTGAAATTGCGCTGGATAAATTCGGGCTGAAGAGGCGCTTTTCAGGAAAATCAGCCGCAGTAAAGGCCCATATGGGCGAATACGAAAACCTCAATTACATAAGGCCCGCGCTTCTGGGGAAGGTTGTTGAAATTCTGCTTTCTGCAAAAGCAAAGCCCTTTGTTTTTGATTCCCCCACTTCATATCACAGAAGGCGCCATACTGTAAATGATTATTTTGACACTGCAAGGCGCAACGGCTTCACAAAGGAGACAATAGGCTGCGAAATTAAGATAAGCGATGAGGCGCTTAATGAAAAAGGCACAATCCTCAGGCGCGTTGGTGTGTGCAGGGACATTGCAAATGCTGAAGCAATGATTGTACTGAGCCACGGGAAAGGCCATGTGTGCGGCGCGTATGGCGGGGCAATAAAGAATTTGGGGATGGGCGCTGTTGATATTGCAACAAAAGATGCAATACATGAGAATGCCGCTCCACTTATCGACAGGGAAAAATGCACCGGCTGCGCGGCCTGCATTGAGGTCTGCCATCCGAAGGCGAATTCCCTGAAAAACAAAAAGATTTCAATTGATTATGGCAAGTGCTGGGGCTGCGACAGATGCGTAAAGGCATGCAAGTATGGCGCGCTAAAACCGAAAATTGCATTTTTCAATTATTTGCTTGCTGATAGCGCGGGCGCGGTGCTGAGGAAATTCCAAAAAGAAAATGTGCTTTATGTCACAATGCTCATGAGCATTGCACCGAGATGCGACTGCAATCCGCGCAGCGGAATGAGCGCAATGCAGGATATTGGGATTCTTGTAAGCAATGACATTTGCGCAATTGATTGCGCCGCAATTGACTTGATAAATAAAACATTTGGGAAGGACTGGTTTGAGAGCCTGAAATACCGCAATCCGAAAGAGCAGACTGAAATGATTGAAAAATTTGGCTTGGGAAACAGCAAATACAAATTGGAGGGAATAGGAGGCGGCTGAATGCAGAAGAAAAATGCAGAAAAATATCCTGAAGAGGTTATTACGCATGACAGGAAGGGCAATCCTGAAGTTAGAACGCTGCTTGATAAAGGGCAATTTGTGCGCTATCATTATGCGAATCCAAAAACAGGAAGGCTTCTTGAAAAAGGCAAATTTACAATACTGCTGAAGAATGAAAGGGGCGAGCTAATACACTTTTACGCAATCCCAATGCAGCAGGGAAAGCGCTATCTGCTGATTGAAGTGCGGGAAAAAGTCATTGAGAGAAAAGTTTGGGATGCGCGGAAGAAGAAAGCGGTTGAACTGTGGTAAAACAGATTATAAAAAAGAAAGAGAATTAGGCTGTCAACCGAGAAACCACGTCAATAATATTATTGCAGCAACTTACTTATAATCCTTTCTGACTTACTGTTTTTTATGAAGCTTCCCACGCGCAGGGAATGCATTGCGCTTCTCAAAAAGCACGGAACCCCCGGGCACATAATAGCGCACAGCATCGTCACAGAAAAGGTATGCGTGCATCTTGGCAAGAAATTGAAAGCGCAAGGCATAAAAATAAATTTGCAATTGCTGAGCAGGGCGGGCCTGCTTCACGACATTGCGAAATTCAAGACCCTGCACAAGGATGTGAAGCACGGAATCGAAGGGGAAAGAATCCTGAATGAGCTTGGCTTCAGGGAAATTGCGCGCATTACAAAAAACCACGGGCTCGGCAGGATCTTTGCTGAAGGCGCCCTTCAGAACTGGGAGGACAAGATAGTTTATTATGCGGACAAGAGGGTTACGCACGACAAGATTGTAAGCTTGGATGAGAGATTCGAATATTTGAGAAAGCGCTATGGGTGCATAAGCGAGGATGCAATGCGCAGCATCAATGCCGCATATCCCTTTGTGAAAAGATTGGAAAAAGAGATATTCAACAAGGCAAAATGCGATATTTCGCTCAAAGAGCTGATGTAATTCATGGAAGCATTCATGATTGCGGCGCTGGTTGCGGCATTATTTTTCACATTTTCCTCATTCCTTGACAAATACATCCTATCGCACAAGCTGCAGAGCGCGGATGCCTATTTCATACTGCAGGGGATTGTTTCATTCCTGCTGTATCCGATTCTGTTGCTTTTTTTCAGTGGAATTTCAATCCCTGATGCAGATGCGTGGCTTTTCATCGCGCTTTCAGGCATAACCGCTGCGCTTGGGCTCATAATATACTACAGGCTTATGGGCAGCGCGGATTATTCCGCAGTTTCGCCGCTGATGCAGGCGAGAATACTTTTCACTATCCCATTGAGCTATTTTTTCCTGCAGGAATTTTACGGCTTTGAGGTTCTGGCATTCATGCTTGCTATTTTTGCAGGCTCAGTGCTTATTACTGTGGATGAGAAAAGTAGCCTCCGCACAATAATCTCAAAAAACCGCGTGCTTGCAACAGGGCTGCTGATATGCCTCATCTGGGCATTTGCAAACCTGCTGAGCAAGCCAGTTCTGCAAACGCTCAGCGCGGAAAATTTCATTTTCTGGAGGAATGTTTTTTCATTTGCTGTTGTTATTGCCCTGCTGCCCGTTCTGCTCAAGGGCAGGGCAAGGGCTGTATTGGCGCAGGACTCAAGGAAGGCGCTTCCATACATAATCCTGCTTTTGTTAGTTGCATTTGCGGGAATGCAGTTCATGTTCTACGCGATGAAATATTCGGTTTCCATAACCGAATCGCTGCTGGGGATAATTGGCCTTATTGCAGTTGCGCTTGCCTTCCTGCTCTCAAGGATAAACCCGGAAATAATTGCGGAAAAGCACTCTGCAAAAATATATGCAATCCGCGCGCTCGGCGCGCTTCTGATACTGGTAGGGATTTTTAACATCTTGGGCGCAAAAATATGAGCATGCAATACGCTGACAGGGTTTGCGGAGCGCGGAAGACTTTAAAAGAAGAGTTGAGAAAGGATATTATGTAAAGATAACTAAGGCCTAGGGCGGATCAAAATGAGGCTTTTTCAAAGCATAAAAAGAGCAATAAGAAGGAAAAACAATACGCTAAAACAAATTATCAGAACATACCTGCGGTCACGTAGGGAAAAGCTTGCACTTAAGAGGCTTGAAGCATGGTATATAAAGCATGGCGGTTATGGAAACAAGAGATAGATGATAAAAATGCCGAAAACAAAGCACTACAAGCAGTCCCTTAAGCCCATTCCGCCGACATTGCGCGGAAAAAAGCGCTATGTCCTTTTTGAGCTTATTGCAAAGGAAAATGCGAAACTGAGCGAAAAGAATGTGGATGATGCGCTCTGGCGCACTTTTTTGGAGCTTTACGGAAGCGTTGGAACAGCAAGGCAGAGAATATGGCCGATAAAGTTTGACTCCTCGCGCAATTTAGGAATAGTGCGCTGCGCGCTTGAGGCGCTTGAGGAAGTGAAAGCGGGGCTGCTTTTTGTGAAAAATGTTTCCGGAACTGAAGTGATTCCGAAAATAATTTCAGTTTCTGGGAGCATTAAACAACTTAAAGCCAAATAGGGTTGTTTTAATTAGGAGACCGACAGCCCCAATGCAATTGATGTGATATAGTAGCATTTCGGCTGCTCTTTAACCAGTTCAAGTCCGGCCGCAGCCTGCTGCCTTGCTTCCTCATCCGGAAATTCGCCTTTTGTAATTTTTGTGCTGTTGTCCTTCAGGTCAGCTTCAATTATGAGGAAATCCCCCGGCTCTATTCCTGTAATTTCAGGGGTTTCGCAATCTTCAGAAATTTTAAAGGAATAGCTGATTGTATATTCCCTCTCCGCGGTTTTCTTCGCTTTCTTTGCAACTTCAGGGAAGCATTTTTTGGCAATCTCAAAACTCCCTTCAAACGATGCCATAAGTTCAGGGCTCACATTGGCGTCATTTGCAACTATTATGCCAACGGCATCCTCTATAGTGCATTTCTTCTCACCTGCAAAAAACTCCCCAAACCCGGTTGCAATTTTTGCCTCTGCGGTATTGTCCGCAAGCTTGATTGCGGAGTCCTCGTCAGCCTTGCTTGAATCTATGCAGCCTGACAGGAACAAAAGCGCGGCAAGCGAAACAAATCCGGTTAAAATTGCCTTATTCACGCTGTTATTGTAACACAAAAGGCTTTTAAGGCTATATTTCTATTTTTTCGAACAAGTAGCTTCCAATTGCAAATACCGCAAGCGTCAGTGCGCCCAGCACAGCAAAATCAATCCCGATTCCGAAGGTTGAAATTCCGCCCAGCATTGCATGCAGCGCGTCAACCCCATAGGAAAGCGGATTGAAGAGCGCGATTATCATTATTGCATCCGGCAATCCCACAAGGGGGAACAACGCGCCGGAAAGGAAAAACAGGGGCATTATGATGAAATTCATTATGAGGGGGAATGCCTGCATGTCTTCAAGCATTGATGCAATTGCGGTTCCCAATGCAGTAAATAGCAGCGCAATAAGGAACATGAAAAAGAGTGCAAGCGGAAGCAGAATCAAATCAGAAACCCTGAAGCCCACAAGCAGTGAAATTGCGAGCACAATAATTCCCTGTATTACTGCAACTGTTGCGCCTCCCAGGATCCTTCCAAGCATTATTTGCAGGCGCGATACAGGAGCAACCAAAGTTTCTTTCAAAAATCCGAACTGCCTGTCCCATATTACCTCAATGCCGGAGAACATTGCCGCAAACAGAATTGTCATTGCAGTAACCCCCGGAGCAAGGAACTGTATGTAATCCCCGCCGCCCGCCTTCTGGTAAATCGGCCCGAAGCCGAATCCAAGGGCAACAAGGAACAGCAATGGCAGCCCGAGCATTCCAATCATCCTAGGCTTTGAGCGCCAGTAGCGCTTTAATTGCCTGAGCCACATGACATATAAAATTCCCATAAGCTAGCGCCTCCACAATTTCCTGTCAAGCCTCATCCTGTCCTTCGGGGAGGAATTCTCCTCGCGGATATGATGCCCTGTAAGTTTAAGGAAGGATTCTTCAAGGGATTTTGATTTCGTTCTTTTTTTGAGTTGGCTTGCAGTTCCCTGCATGATTATTTTTCCCTGGTCAATGATTGCAATCTTGTCAGCAGTTTTTTCCGCCTCGTCCATGTAATGCGTTGTGAAGAATATTGTCATGCCCTCTTTTTTGTTAAGCCCCCTCACATATTCCCATATCTTGTTTCTTGTCTGCGGGTCCAATCCGAGAGTAGGCTCATCAAGGAAAAGGATTTTCGGATGGTGCAATAGCCCTCTTGCAATCTCAAGCCTGCGCTTCATGCCCCCTGAAAAAGTCCTTACAAGGCCGTCTTTCCTTTCCGAAAGCTCAACAAGATTCAGGAGATATGAAATCCTCTCCCTCCGCAATGCATTTGGGATGCCATAGAGAACCCCGTGGAATTCCATGTTCTCATATGCTGTAAGCTCATCATCCAGGCTCGGGTCCTGGAAAACAATCCCGAACGAATGCCTTGCCGCATCCTTCTCATGCACGGGATCAAAGCCATTGACCTTCATTGCGCCGCTTGTGGGATGCAGTAGCGTTGTGAGCATTTTGATTGTTGTGGTTTTTCCCGCGCCATTGGGGCCCAAAAAAGCGAATATTTCCCCCGAGGAAACTTCAAATGAAATCCCATCAACCGCGGTAAAATTCCCGAATTTCCTCGAGAGGCTTTCAACAACTATTGCCGCTTTCTGCCCGGCTTTTTTTATCATACTCTAAAATATAATCTAATAATTTAAAAACTGTTGGAACTGATAATTGTATTATGGATTACAACAAATTGGCGTCTGAGGCAAGCATCAAAAAGACAATGAAGGCGCTTAAGGGCAGGGGCATTGATGCGGAATTTGTAAAAACCAGGGAAGAGGCATTGAAAAGGCTGGTTGAATCTATTCCCGAAGGGGCAGAAATAATGACAGGGGGCTCCACAACACTTGAGGAAATAGGCTTTGTTGATTTGCTGAAATCAAAAAGGCACAAGTGGAAAAACCTCAAGGATGAACTCCTTGCGGAGAAAGATTCTGAAAAACAGGCGGAGCTGCGCAAAAGAAGCGTTACCTCCGAATACTTCATCGGCAGCGTGCATGCGGTTGCAGAAACCGGGGAAGTGCTTGTTGCAAGCGCCTCCGGAAGCCAGATTCCCGCATATTCATTCTCTTCTGACAACATCATCTGGATTGTCGGGGCGCAGAAGATTGTTCCGACAGCAGAGGATGCATTCAGGAGGGTCAGGGAGCATTCGCTTCCATTGGAAGACAAAAGGATGAAAAGCATCGGCTACTCCGGCAGCACAATAGGAAAACTGCTTGTTTTTGAAAGGGAAATACTCCCGAACCGCAAAATAAGGCTGATTTTTGTGAATGAGAAACTGGGGTTCTAATTGCATTCCATCAAATAGAATCCTTTATATAGGTTATGTTCATAGAATATTATTAATAGGAAGAGAAAGGAAAAGGAGAGAATTTATGTATCCTGTTTCTCAAAGGTCAGCTGCATACGACAGGGCAGCAACAATGTTCAGCCCAGATGGTAGGCTTTACCATGTTGAATATGCGAGCAAGATTGTAGCCCAGGGAACTCTGGGAATTGGGATGATTTACGATTCAGGCGTTTTGTTCGGCGCGGACAAGAAAGTGCCCAGCCGGCTTGCGCTTCCCGACTCAATAGAAAAGATGTTCAAGATTGACGAGCACATTGCGGCGATTTCCGCAGGGCTTGTGGGGGATGCGAGAAGGCTCGTGCAGATTGCAAGGCAGAAGGCGCAGGAAAACACGATGTACTATGAGGAGCCAATACAAGTAGAACTGCTTGTGAAGGAAATAAGCAACATAAAGCAGATTTTCACGCAGTACGGCGGAATGCGCCCTTTCGGGATTTCATTCATCATCGGGGGAATAGACGAAACAGGGAAAAGGCTTTTCGAAACAGAGCCTTCCGGAGCGCTTGCGGAATACAAGGCAATTGCAATAGGAAAGGGAAGGAACGAGGCAATGGCATTCCTTGAGAAGGAATACTCTGACAATATGACTTTCGACAATGCGATTTCACTTTCGCTTAAGGCGCTGCAGAAGGGGCTTGATGAAAAGGAGAAAATCTCCGCGGACAGGCTTGATTTCGGTTACATAGATGAGAAGAAAAAAAGATTCAACAAAATACCCAAGGAAAAACTCAAATCTTTTTTGGGAAACCTCAAATAAAAAAAACCAGCCGGAAAAACATAACTTAGCGGTATGCTGCCGGCAGAAAGACCTCCTATGGTAAAGCTTGAAGATGCTGTGATAGCAAGGATGGACAAGGGCGGGATGAAGTTTGAGATATTGGTTGACCCAGAACTCGCAATGGAGCTGAAGAAAGGAATGAACATAAACATGGATGAGCTGCTTGCATTTGAAACGATATTCAAGGATGCAAACAAGGGGGAGGAAGCCTCCGAGCAGAATATTGCAAAGGCATTCGGCACAACGGATGTCAAGGAAATTGCAAAGAAGATAATCCTGCAGGGGGAAGTGCAGTTAACAACCGCCCAGCGCAAGGAGATGCTTGAGGCGCGCAGAAGGGAAGTAATTGCAACGATTGCAAGGGACGCAATCAATCCGCAGACAAACGCGCCTCACCCCCCATTAAGGATAGAAAACGCAATGAACGAGTCTAGAATCACGATTGACCCTTTCAAGTCCGCAAATGAGCAGATTCCCGCAATACTAAAGGAAATAAGGAAACTGATCCCCATATCCTTCGAGAAAATGCGCATTGCTGTAAGGATTCCGGCTGAATTCGCGGGAAAAGCGAACGTCATCCTGCACAAATACGAGCTGAAGCAGGAAGAGTGGCAGAATGATGGAAGCTTGGTTGCGGTTGTTGAAGTGCCCGCAGGGGTAAAGGCGCAGCTGTTCGATGAGCTGAATCATCTTACACACGGAACAGTCGAGTCAAAATTGCTGGAAAATAAATAAAATTAAAAAAGCGAAATTAAAAAATTAAATCATAAAAATAAGGAAAGCAAAAGAAACGGAGGAAAGAGAAAAATGCCAAGAACAATAGTAACTCCCGGGGAGCTTATAACCTCGGAAAGGAAGAAGCTTGGAAGCAACGTGCACATGCACGAAGGCAGGATATATTCAACATGCATAGGCCTTGTTGAGGAAGGAACAGATTTCATAAATGTGATTCCCCTTGAGGGGAGATACAGGCCCATGATTGACGATTTGGTCGTGGGAATAGTTACCTCTGAAAGGTTCGGGGGCTATGGAACGGACATAAATTCCTATTACCCGGCGTACATTTCAAGGAAGGAAGTGGACGAGAGCCTCAGGCCCGGAAGCATAATCTCCGCGAAAATCGCAAAAGTAAACGAGATAAATGAAGTGGAGCTGATGAACGTAAGGGTATTCTACGGCGGGGAAATAATTTCTGTCAGCCCTGTGAAAGTCCCAAGGATAATGGGCAGGAACAACAGCATGCTTGATCTCCTGAAGCAGGGAACCAACGCAAACATCCTTATTGGAAAAAACGGAAGGATATGGGCAAAGGGCGGCAACACAAAGCTGCTTGAAAAGGCGATTGCGAAAATAGAAAGGGAAGCGCACATGGAAAACCTGACAAACAAGATTGCGGATTTCCTGAGGGCCGAGAACAAGGGCGCCGGCGCACCAATTTCAGCTGCAAACGGGAAAATTCCTGTTGAGCAAACAAAGCACGCTGACAGCAGATCAATGGAAATGAGCGAGGGAAGAGACATATGAGCAAAAAGAAGGAAGTACTTGAATATGTGGACAAGGAAGGAAAGCGCACTGACGGAAGAAAGGCCGATGAGCTCCGCGCAATAAAGATTGAAGCTGGCGTGCTTCCGAGAGCGGACGGCTCAGCATATCTTGAATGGGGGCAGAACAAGGTTCTTGCGGCAGTTTACGGCCCGAGGGAAGTGATCCCAAAGCACCACGCAAACCCCTACAAGGCAATAGTGAGATATGCCTACAGGATGGCCTCATTCTCAGTTCCTGAAAGGAAGAACCCGAGGCCGGGAAGAAGGGAGCTTGAAATATCAAAGGTTTCAGGGGAAGCCCTTGAAAAGGCAATATTCCTTGAAAGGTTCCCGAATACCGCAATAGATGTTTTTGTTGAAGTTCTCGACAGCAATGCGGGAACGAGGATTGCCGCGCTCACAGCAGCAAGCGTTGCGCTTGCGGATGCGGGAATCCCGATGCGCGACATGGTTTCCGGAGTCGCAATAGGGAAGATTTCCGGGAATTTGGTCCTCGACCTCAACAAGCACGAGGAGGACGCGCCCGATGCAGTTGACATGCCTCTGGCAGTTCTTCCGAACTCTGAGGAAATAGTGCTGCTGCAGATGGACGGCCTGCTCAAAAGAAGCGATTGGGAAAAGGCATTTGAGCTCGGCATGACAGGCTGCAAAAAGGTATATGAGCTGCAGAAGTCTGCGCTGAAAAAGAAATATGAAATTGCAAACGGAGATGAGCAGAAATGAGCGTCGTAATTTGGGATCTTGACACGGACAAGGTAATAAACAGGCTTAAGGAAGGCAAGCGCGTAGATGAAAGGGCTTTCGATGAATACAGGGAGATAAAAATGCAGAAGCAGATAAGCGAGAACGCGGACGGCTCCGCAAGGGTCCAGCTCGGCGAAACAGACATAATTGCAGGGGTGAAGTTTGAACTGGGAAAGCCCTATTCCGATACGCCGGAAGAGGGAACAATGAGCGTCAACTCGGAGCTTCTCCCATTGGCATCCCCCACATTCGAGTTCGGGCCCCCCTCTGTAGAATCTGTTGAACTCGCAAGGGTTGTTGACAGGGGCATAAGGGAAAGCAAGTGCATGGATTTCAAGAGTTTTTGCATCCGCGAGAAGGAACTTGCATACACTGCAAACATAGACATATATGTAGTCAATTATGCCGGCAACCTCTTTGATGCGAGCGCATTTGCCGCAATTGCAGCCCTTGCCGAAACAAAGCTGCCGAAGGTTGAGGAGGACAAGCTTGTTGCGGGGGAATATTCCGGAAAGCTCAAGCTTTCAAGGAAGCCGATACTGAGCACATTCGCGAAAATCTCCAACAGCATAGTGATTGACCCCAATCTCGCGGAGGAAAAGGCAATGAACGCGCGCTTCTCTGTCTCGACAACAGAGGATGAGATGCTCTGCGCATTCCAGAAGGGATTGGGCGGAAGCTTCACATCGGCAGAGCTCAGCAGCATGCTGGACATTGCCCTGAAGAAGGGAAAGGAATTAAGAAAACTTCTGTGAAGGTTTTAGATATGGGACACACAAAAAAAGTTTCAACAGCAGGAAGATACGGCGCAAGGTACGGCACAGGGATAAGGAAGCGCATAATAAAAATAGAGAAAAAG
>JAGVWD010000067.1 GCA_018304445.1 Candidatus Iainarchaeum sp.
ACTGAAAGATGAGAAAATAATTGCATTGCAGATTGTTTGCTTAAAGCCGCCCAAAGTTTTTCATCATTTCCTGCGTTGTCATTGTTTTGATTCTGCCCTGTGTTCTGAAGTGTTTGTCATTGCTCCATATTGCTGTGTTTTCCCTTAAGGCGCAAGCAATATAAAACCAGTCTTTGGGGTCGTTGGATAGAGAGGCCGCTGCAGGGAGGAAAGGCTCAAGCTCAGCATCTTCAATGAATGAAACCTGTGAAATAAGCTTTTCCGTGATAATCAAAAAGTCTTTTTCATCACCTGCAAACTTGTTTTTCAAATAAGGAGTGTACTTTTTGAATTCCTCTAAGAGGCTTTTTGGGGCATAGATCTCAATCTCGGGATAAAACCAAATCCGCCTTGTTTCTCCCTTTCTTAACAGTGCAGAAAAAAGAATGTCTGCATCAGCTGTTACCTTCATCAAGAAGCCTCTTTGCACGTTTGCCCATCGCTTTGTTTACTTTCCCTGACAATAATGCAACATCCTCCTCAGTTAATCTGCTTTTTTGGGCCAGGCTCTCTGCAATATCGAAATCATTAAGCTTCTTTTCAATAATTGCCCTGATTGCATTTGACCATCTCACTTCAGGATGCTCATCCATATGCCTTCTCACTTCTTCACTTACTGATAAGGTAATGTTCGGCATTTTATCACATATCTATTATGTGCACATAAATATTTAAAATGCATAGTTGGCTCAGTTCGCCCATCTTTCGTCATTTTCCTTTCGGAATCTGCAACATCGTCGAATCCTCATCGCCAAGTATTTTGTATTCCAAAAGCTTTAAATGAGGAATTTTTCACATATTTGCCCGACCGAACAGGTTTTTAACATTTGCACTCCTTAATGAAATTGATGGTGGGATTGCTTGGAGAGCAAGTTTGAAAAAAGGCTGAAGAAAATAGGCTATTGGAAGATTGCCATTGCTGCCGTTGTTGCAATACTGGCAGTTGCAGGCTTTCTGATTCTGGGCGGTTTTTTTGGGGAGCAGCCACCTGCGTCGGAAGGAATTTCCCCAGAGGTCTACAAAGCAGTGAATGAGCTAAAGCACCCTGATGTCATTGCACAAACCAGTTTAACGCAGGAGGATGTGCTGGCTGCCTTTGGCGAGGAGGACGAATTCTACACAGTGCTTAAGCTTGCAGGGGATTTTGGCTATCAGGATCTTTTGGGCACTGTCAGAACAGATTACAAAGACGGGAATGCCATTACAGTGGGCATGCTTGCAAATTCAGGCGGCAGTGTTATTTTCATTGAAAGGCTTGAAGCGCCCGGGTATAGCAAAACACTCCTAATCAGCTATACGGATGAGGAGCATTACACGATGTTTGATGCCGAAGGGGGAATTAAGAGAGATGGCGCAGATTTTACCAAACTTGGAAGAGAGGATATTGCAGGGCTTTCCCTTGAAGGCGGTATGAATCCAGGCAATGGCATTCTTGCGCCGGACATAATCCGCTTTGGTTTTTGTGATGAGAAAGGCGGGGGCTTCTGGGACTGCATATTGGAGAATAAATTGTCCCTTGGCCTTTCTGTTGTAGGCGCGATTGCCGCATGCATTGGCTCAGGCGTTGGCGGCGCGTTTACTGCTGTAACTCTTGGAGCATTTACTCCTGCAGAAATTGCCCTGGTTCTTGGCTGCATTGGGGCAGGCGGCTCAGCTTTGGCAATTATAGGTCAATGCTCGCTGCGGTTGGCAGACAATAATCCTAAAGTTGATGCGTTCAGCCAGATAACCGGCGATTGCTACAAATGCATCAGCAACAAAAGGATGAAGCTCAAGGAGGTTAGAATTACCGGAAGCGTTGAGGACGACAGGCTGCCTAATCCCACATGGAGCGAACCAAACGCATCGGGAAGTGTTTCTGTGTGCGACACAGGGGATTATATAGAGAAATTTACTGCAGTTGACTGCGGGGGCAATATCAAGAGCGAGTATGAGGAAATAACACTTCCAGAGCCGGAACTTGCCGCAGAGCAATGCGTTGGCGGCGATGGTTGCTGCCCGTCGGGCTGCACTGAGGACAATGACAACGACTGCATTGGGGAGTGCGGAAACAATGTTGCTGAAGGCTCTGAAGAGTGCGACGGCCCTGACTTTGGGGGCAAAGACTGCAAAAGCTTTGGATATGCCCCGGGTGCATTAACCTGCACTGCGGGTTGTTTGCTTGATGCTTCAGGCTGCGGCAATTGCTGGACTGATGCTGACTGCGATGATGAAAATGCCTGCACTGATGATGCGTGTGTTGATTTTACCTGCAAAAACGCCCAGAAGGCCGGCTGCTGCACAAAAGATGCTGACTGCGATGATGATGATTTATGCACAACGGATGTGTGCAATGCAAGCAACAGCTGTGAGAGCACTACAACAACAACCTCCCCTGGTTACAGCGCCCCGCAGTCCGGCAGCGACTGTAACGCATGCGCAGGCCTTGGCCTTGAATGCAGGGAAGATTTCTATGCGCCCGGCTACTATGGCTGCTGCCCGCAGATGCAAGAGCGGCTCATGGACTTAATAAATTTAAGGCAATCAATAACGTTAATATCAAAAACCGCCCACTTAAGCCCGCAGCATCCGGGAAGTGCCATTATGCATTTACATTTTCAGGCAAAAATAATTAGATTTATCTCTTTCTGCCTTTGGATTTTGCAAGCCTGATTAATTTTCTGACTTTGGAGACCTTGCTTTTGCTGCTAGGCCTTCTTCCTTTGTATTTTGATTGCTTGGATTTTTTCTTTTTAGCCATTCTTTACGCCTTTTATAAGTGCAACAGCTGACATTTGGACTCGGTGAAAGAGTTCCTCAAGCAACAACCAAACCAACTTAACCTATTGATCTGCTTTAAAGGTGATCTCCTTCGCGCCATAAAGAAGCTTAACAGGTGCAGATTTCGTATGGTGAGTTATAGTCCAACCACCATATTAATGGCAGGCACCTGACAGAGGCTTGTACGGACGCACCCTTTCCAGGGCAACCGAAGAGTCCTAGTCAGCTTTAAGGATATAAATGCCCTGCTATATATAGCTTTTCATTTCAGAAACCTTACACAAAAACTATGCCCGCTTAGCTTTTTGAACCATGCAATCAGGCTGCACAGCCGTTGCAACAAACAATTAAGGCGTGATTCTATCTATTTGATAATAGTTTATGTCGTTTTCAGAATCAACAACCGCAACCAGGATGATTGTGTGCAAATTTCCAGCAAGCCTTACCATCCTGCTCAGCACAGGCATTGTAAGTTTCTCCCCCTGCGTCGCAACGTGTATTACCCACTGCGTATGCTCCTCCCCGGGCTTTTTCCCGCGCGGATAAACCCTAAAATCAAACCCGAACTTGAAGCCGGTTTTAATCACAAAGCCGCGAGTGCGCATGTCGCTGTAAACAAGAAATTTCGTGTAGAAATTAGTCTCTTCCCTGCCTGCGATTTTCAGGAGTTCGGGGCGCGAAATCTTTTTTCCCTTTTTATCGGAAATTTCAATGCTGTCTTTCTCAAGGAGATAGAGCGCTTCCTTCAAATCAAGGACATGCTCGTGCTCCCTGCGCTCCCCGAAGCCCTTCTGCAGCAATTGGTCCGCCTTCTTGAAATCGTCAACAACCACTTTATTATCAATAAGCAGCGCCATTTTGCATCACCAATATTACATTTATATATCCTAATATCGTTTATTTAAATGGTTATTATGGCTGATGAGAGGATTGACCCCTGGGGCAATGCGGAAATAAAGGATTATTCGCACATATTCAAGGAGTTCGGCCTGAACGCGTTTCCTGAGGAATGGAAAAAATCGCTTAATCACAGGCTTTTTGAGCGCGGAATAATAATTGCACACCGCGACTTCCAGAAAATAATGCAGCGCATCTCCTCGAAAAAGCCATTTATTAATATTACAGGAATTGCATCCTCAGGATTCCTGCATCTGGGGCACAAAGCAGATATTGATTTGTTCAAGTTCTTCAAGGATTGCAAAGCAAAGAATTATTTCGCAATTTCGGACATTGATGCTTATGTGAGCAGGGAAAAAATTCCAGACATGGAAGCCGCGAAGAAATTTGCAGCCGACAACCTTGCGCATGCGCTCGCCCTTGGATTGGAAACAAAGGATGTTTATGTGCAGAGCCGGAAGGAACCTCGCTATTACACTTTTGCATTTGAGCTGGGAAAGAAAATCACACAGGCAACATTTGAGGCGATTTATGGCCATGTTGATTTGGGGAAAGTTTCTGCGGGCCTGCTGCAGTATGCAGATATTTTGCATCAGCAGTTGAAGGAATATGAAGGCAGAATGCCAAGCATTACTGGAATCGGCCTGGACCAGGATCCGCACGCGCGCCTTACAAGGGATATTGCGCAAAGGCTCTCCTATGATATTGAAGTTCCGAGCTTCATCTACTTCAAGCACCAGTCCGGATTGAAGGAAGGCACAAAAATGTCAAGCTCTGACCCTGACACTGCAATATTCCTCAATGACAGTTCAGAAGCAGCAGCAAAAAAAATCTCAAACGCATTTACAGGGGGAAGGAATACCGAGGCCGAGCAGCGCCAATTGGGCGGAAATCCTGACGTGTGCAAGGTTCATGAAATACTGCTTTTCCATCATCCTGATTCCAGGGAAGTTAAGAGAATTTATGATGAGTGCAGGAAAGGGAAATGGCTCTGCAGGGAATGCAAGCAGTTCACTTCAAAATTTGTTGTGCAGTTCCTGAAAAAGCACCAGGCGCTTGTGAAGAAGAAAATGCCAATTGCGCAAAAAATAGTTTACGGGAAATAGCTAATTAAGCGGCCAATCTCACATAGGTCATGATTTCCCAGCCCTTGAAGAATGTAAGCGCTGCTGTTCCCAAGGCGACCCATGCAATCAGATAGCTTGCAATTGCAATTACAACATTCCCTGCCAGATGCACTAATACGCCCTGAATCATAGCAGTAACAAAAACAGTAATCGCAATGAGCGCAACCCCGAGCAGCATTACAGCCTTCATGAATGTCGGATATGCCTGCGGCCTTATTATCATCCAAAACACCAGTAAAATTTACTTGGAAGTAGTATATTAAATTATCTCAATTTTTTTGGATGTTGCGCCTTCCAGTTTTTTCAGCAGCTCCTTCCAGTAATGGGTTTTTCCCTTCTTCAGTACGATTTTGTCAAC
>JAGVWD010000020.1 GCA_018304445.1 Candidatus Iainarchaeum sp.
TTTCTTCTGCGCACTTAAAATTTTGCAGAATGAAAATCCCGATGTGATAATTTCCACTGGCGCCGATGTTGCTGTTCCTGTGTGCTATGCGGCAAAGCTCCTGGGAAGGAAAATAATTTTCATTTAAAGCTTCTGCAGGCCCTTCAGGCCTGGCATTTCAGGAAGGCTTGTTTATCCGATTGCAGACTTATTCATAATCCAGTGGAAAGCGCTCCAGAAGTTCTATCCGCGCGCAAAATTCGGAGGGAGCATCTTCTGATGCCGGGAAAAATTTTCATCGCAGTTGGCACGCATCCGATGCAGTTCAACCGCCTGCTGGAGAAAATAGATGGGTTAATTGAAAGTAAAAAATTAAGCGGCAATATTTTTGCCCAAACCGGCTATTCAACCTACAAGCCAAAGCATTACAAATATTCAAAATTCCTTGGTTTTGATGAATTCAAGCAGCATATGAGAAATGCAGGCCTTATTATTGCGCACGGTGGAGAAGGCGTAATTGGAACCGCTTTGCAATTAAATAAAAGAATTATTATCGTTCCGCGCATGGCGCGCTTCCAAGAGCACACAAACGACCATCAGCTTGAGCTTACAAAGGCGGTTGCAAATTCAGGGAATGCAATTGCAGTTTATGATATTGCTGATTTGGAAAATGCATTTAAAAAAATCAATAAGATAAATTTAAAGCAAACTGCGCATGCAAAAGGGATAATAAAAATAATTGGGGGATTCCTGAATGAAAAATGACTTCCCGAATGCGAGCATTGTGATTGCAACATTCAATAATGCGCCAATCCTGCGCAAGGTGCTTGAGGCAATGCTCAGATTGGATTACCCTGCGCAGTATGAGATAATTGTTGCAGATGACGGAAGCAAGGACGGCACAAAGCAAATGCTTCAAAGCAATTTCAGAAACAATAAAAAAATAAGGCTGATTTTTCTCAGGCACGGAGGAGTGTGCAAGGCGCGCAATGCGGGAATAAAAGCAGCGCATTTTCCAATAGTAATAAACATGGACCATGACTGCATTCCCTCGCAAAATTGGCTCAGGGATATGGTTAGGGGATTTGATTCTGAAAAAGTAGGAATTGTTAGCGCTTATGACTATTACGGGGGCACATCAACAGCATTCCGCAAAAATCTTCTCAATAAAGTAGGGGGCTATGATGAGGATTATGTGTATTACCGCGAGGATACTGATTTGAGCTTCAAAATAATGGACCTCGGCTATGAATTCAGGCTTGTAAAGGCGGATTATGTGCACGATCATAAGCTTGCAAAGCCCTCAGGCTTTATGGGTTTAGCAAAGCACGTAATGCAGCGCCTCAAGTACCATCAAAATGATGTTCTGCTCTACAAAAAGCACCCTACTGAGGTATGCGAAAAATTCCTGAACATAAAATTCCATTTCCTTGTTTCCCCGCTCTCTGACTTTAAGGCGGCAACAGGCATTTGGGGAAAGGGCGTTGGCTTCTCAATAAGCAGCCCGCGCGGAATTGTATTTCTTGAGAACAAAAGCCCCTTGCATGCGCTTATAATTATTCTCGCAGGAATTGCGTATGTAATCGCGGTTAAATTTTCAAGGCTTGTCGGAAGCATGAAATTTGGGAAGCTGCTTATCTAGGGAATTATTATAAACAACCCTTCCAATAGTATTAATGAAAAATATGGATAGAACCATTGTAATTCTGGCTATGGCGCTTATTGCATTAATTGTACTGCTCAGCGGCTGCGTTCAGCCGGATAACCCTCCTATTGATCTGAATGCGCCTTCCGGGCTTCTTTACGGCTTCAAGCTGGAAAATATTGAGAACAGCAGGGAAATAAGCGAAAATGCATTCAGGCTTGCAGCTGAACTGAATATTGATTATGTGCTTGTGCCGATAAAATATCCTGAAAGGGGCGCAATAAATGCCAGCGCAGGGGATTTGGACTGGTCTGAAAACCTGGATTACTATTATATTTTTGAGCTTGCAAACAAGTATGATGTTTCTGTCATGCCTGCATTTTACAAGCTTGGGGGCAAAAATGACAAGGATGCGGAAAAATATGCTGAATTTGTGATTGCTTTTCTTGATGAATTCTATGGAAAAAGGAAAATTGATTACATTGAATTCCAGAATGAGCCCATAAAGGATTATGATGGAAAAGTGAGCGCGCGCTTTAAGGGAACTCCGGCAGATCTGGCAAAATCCAACACTGCCGCTTACCGCAAGGTAAAAGAGAAATATCCCTCAATAAAAATAGGCACTGCTGGCTTTATGGCTTCCGCTGTAAACTCAGAAGAGAACACAATGATGAACAATTATTATGAGGAATATTTCTCTGCGGGTGCAAAATTTGATTTTTTGGCGCTTCATTTCTATCCGAAGAACAGCAGCTATCTGCAGACAAAAGGAGAAAACGGAGCAGCATATAATTTCTTGTCGGAACATGAGATTCCCTTAACTTACAGGAAGCTTCTTGATGATTTCGGCCATAATAAAAGTGCGATTTTCATAACCGAGGGCGATGTTGCAATGCCCTTCAGGAACGCGGGCCCGGACTGGCTTGAGGATGATGAAATTGCAATTCTCCTTGCTGAAAGGCTTGCCCTTGCCTCAAGCAAGAGCAGGGAAAGCAGAATAATCGGTTTGTTTTCTTCGGGCATTCATTCCCAATCAGCAAAAAAAGCAGAATATTACAAAATGCTGCTGGAATTTGCAAGAAAATACCCAAATTATTCAAAGCATATTGCAGGGGAAATCAATTCAGAGCATTACTGGGTTGAGGAATTCAAGGATGAAAATGGCAAAAAAATGTGGCTTGCATTTAATCCGCTCCTTTTCCGGGCTGAAGCCGAGAGTCCGGAAAACCTGAGGGCAATAGCAACAGGAAAATCAATTGCCTCGCCGCAGGAGATGTTTTTGGATGTTGGAAGCATTAGCGCAGTGAGAATTTCGTCTTTATCCACAACAAGCACATTGGAAGCAATAAATGGAATGATAACATTAAATCTGGGAAAAGAGCCAGTGTTTATAGAGGAATTGGAATGAACAAGGCGATTGCAATTTCAATTGCTGCATTTCTTGCACTGCTGATTTTATTCAGCGGCTGCGTAACGCCCGATAACGGAGAAGCAGGCTCATTTGCATTATCCGGATTGGCGGCGGATAAAATAATAGTTACAGAAGCCGTTCCCAAATATGAGGCTGGGAAAGAAGTGGCAAATTACAATTCTGCTTTTGACAAACAGACAATAGATGTAAAGAACGGGAATGCGGAAATTGCATTGGGAAAAAACCCCGTTTTCATAGAGCTTGACGGCAGCTATCCAAAGGCAGACCTTGCCAGCTATGAGGAGTCCCCCTTTGGTTTTCACCCCGCCAAT
Organism: Candidatus Iainarchaeum sp.; assembly: GCA_018304445.1. The sequence continues at coordinate 3,368 of JAGVWD010000020.1, forward strand.
GTCCTTATCCAAGGCTATTCTGACAACGGGTTTGCAGATGCGGCCAATATTGGCATTAAATTTGCGCGCCAGGGGCTGTATGTCTTCTGGTTTTTGGTACAGCAGGACATTAACTTGCAGGATTATGATTTCAGCGAATATGATGGGCAATGGAAAAACGTTCCAGAAAATATAAATATCCTTGCAAATATTGACATTGCCCCCTCGCCATTGATAAGCCCGCGTGAAAACCCGCAACGCGACCCTTCAGAAAGGGAAAGGGCGCTAAGGTATGTGAAGGAAAATTCCTTTTTGCCTTCGGATGAGGAGAAATATGCCGCATTTGTCCACGCGGCCGTTGAGCGTTATGATGGCGACGGAGTTGATGACATGCCGGGGCTGAAAAATCCGGTAAGATACTGGCAGGTTGGAAATGAGCCTCCAAGCGGATTGAATAATTATGCCGAATTCCTGAAGCTGACTTATGATGCAATAAAAGAATCCTGCGCCCGGTGCAAAGTCCTCATAGGGGGAGTTCCTGGCATGCCCCCTGCTTCAGAATACATATCGCAATTTGACAGCTCTTATCTGCCGATATTGAATGACCTGCCCGGATTGGGGAAATCGTTTGATATTTTTGATTTTCACTGGTATGGGAATGCAACCGGGGATTATAAGGGGGCCGAGGAAGCATATGCCCACATAAAGCAGAAAATTGATGCATTGGGGCTTTCTCCCGAAGAATACTGGATAACTGAAATGGGGGCATATAGCGGCGACCCTGCCGGGGCTGATGTCAAATACCAGACAGAGGCTCAGCAGGCAGGCGATTATCTGAAGAGGTTTGTTTTTTCCCTTTCATTGGGCGTTAAAAAGATATTCCCGGCATTCGGCCTTGCCGAAGGCTTCAAGCGCAATGACGGCTATTTTGACCACACGGGATTGATATATGATGGAATTGGCAGCAATGACCTCGGGGCGGGCGTTAAAAAACTGGGTTACTACACTTATAAGCTGATGGCGGAGAAGCTGGAAGGCTCAGATTGGGGCAATGTTGAAGTGGTAAGGAATGGAACTGGCAATATTTACGTCTATAAATTCTACAGAAAGGACCTGGGAAAGTCCATTTATGTCGCATGGCAGGATGATTCTGAAGAAGCAACGGATGAAACAACTTGGAAGCCGGAATCGGAAGGGGATGTTAAAGGAAAATGCGGCGATGGAATTTGCGGGCCTGTTGAAGAGGAAAAGGGAATCTGCCCTGAGGATTGCACTGGAGAAACAGAGGGGGCGGGCGCTGGCGGGGCAATGCAGGGGAAGTGCGGTGATGGAGTGTGCGGTCCGGTTGAAAAAGAAAAGGGAATATGCCCTGAAGACTGCGGATAGCCTTGGTGAATAATATGAAGCCTTTGCTCATAATTTTTGTTGCTCTTGCAATTGCATTGCTGGTTCTTTTCAGCGGCTGCGTCACATATGATGAATGCGATTTGGACAAGGACGGGCAAGTAAGCGAAATTGAAAAGCAGAAATGCGAGCAGGGAAATGGTACTAAAGGAAAATGCGGCGATGGGGTTTGCGGTCCAATTGAGAAGAAAAATCCCGCAATATGCCCGCAGGACTGCGCTGAAGAGCCCCCTGAAGGGAATGGCGCAGTTAAAATAAATATTCTGCTCATAGTGCACAGCGGCGAGGGTCCCTGCGAAATGTCAAGAGCCACTTTAACCGATTCAGATTATATAAGGTGCAGGGATGGATTGAAGAGCGTTGCAAATGAGCTCTATGAATTGGGAATTCCCGCGACATTTGAGTTTTTGGGGCCTTTTGCAGAGCTGCTCTCAAAGGATGCAAGCTTCTCATTTGATTCTGACATAATATCAAAGGGCCATAATATCGGATTCCACGGCCATTCGCACTGCTATTACAACGGCACTTTGGGCGCAGAGGGCTGCGGAAATGTTGATCTGCAAAACAACCTGTTCTGGGGGCAGATCGGCACTGACCAAAGCCCGACTATGGAGGAGCTTCTCGCAAGGATGGACAGCGCCATGCTATTCAATGAAAATTCCAGTATAGGAAGCATGCACGGCATGGCTTACCAATACAAGCAGGATCCGGATGCATTAATCGGCGAGCTGGATAAGAGAGGCATTAAGATATGGACAAGCACTAAGGCTGTTTCAAGCGATTATCCTGAAAGTTCTGCCTGCAGCAAGGCAAAAACCCTATTGAGCCCGCATCCAATAACCCCTGCTGCGGCTTATCCAGATGTTGTGTATTTTGACCATGGGCCCGCAAAGGGAGATTCGGACATGCTCGGGGATTCAAAATTCAGATTGGACGCATTGACATCAAGGTTCGGGGCATTGCTCAAGTGCGCGCAGGATGAGCAGTCGGAAATGCCGTATATTTTCGCAATGGGCACTCACTTATGGAACATCATAACAGACGAGGACGGAAATGAGGGGGAATATGACGGCATTACGGATATAAAATCATTCAGGCAGTGGGCCAATGGCAATTACGAGGATGAAAGCGCCTTCAGGAAAATAGAGGGTGTTTATGGGGATTTTACAGCGGCAAACAAATGAGGGAAAGCCCGCGGTTTTATAGTACATAACTAGAAAAATAACCATTTATAAACAATCCAAACTATAGTATACTATTATGCAGATTCTGGTTACGGGTGGCTGCGGCTTCATTGGCAGCAACTTCATCCATTGCCTTATTGAGAAGCACCCCGATTATAAGATTGTAAACCTTGACAAGCTCACATATGCCGGAAGGCTTGAGAACCTCAAGGACATTGAGAAAAACCCTAATTACAGATTCATCAAGGGGGATATCTGCGATGCAAAAATTGTTGCTGATGCAATGAAGGGCTGCGATGCGGTAATTAATTTTGCAGCAGAAACCCATGTGGACAGGAGCATTGCGGATGCGACAGCATTCATCAGAACTGACATAATTGGCGCATACACCCTACTTGAGGAAGCATTAAAACAGAAAATAGAAAAATTCGTGCAAATCTCAACTGATGAAGTTTATGGTCAGATTCTTGAAGGCTCATTTACTGAAAATTCGCTTCTCATGCCGCGCAATCCCTACTCCGCTTCAAAGGCAGGCGCGGACAGGCTTGCATACTCCTATTTCGCAACTTATGGGCTGCCTGTTGTTATTACGCGCAGCTCAAATAATTTCGGCCCCTGCCAATTCCCTGAGAAAATAATCCCGCTTTTCATTACAAACCTCATTGAAGGTAAGAAGGTTCCGGTTTATGGGGACGGTATGCAGGTGCGCGATTGGCTCTATGTGAGGGACAACTGCGAGGCGATTGACATTGCGCTGCACAATGGAAAAAACGGCGAAGTCTACAATATCGGGGGAAATATCGAAATGCCGAACATTGAGCTTACAAAATTGCTGCTTAAGGCGCTTGGAAGGGACAATTCTTTCATACAGCACGTTCCCGACAGGACAGGCCATGACAGGCGCTATAGCATGGACTGCTCGAAAATAAGAAATGAGCTAGGATGGAAGCCGAATACCGAATTCAGCAAGGCATTGCACGAAACGCTTGAATGGTACAAGAAAAATGGAACTTGGTGGAAACCCCTTAAGCAGGGCGCTGACATGAAAAAGGCAGAGGCGGGAAATTTATTCATAAAGGAGGCGAGGAAATGAAATTGAAGGGCGTAATTTTGGCAGGGGGAACGGGGAGCAGGCTGATGCCTCTTACTTCAACAACAAATAAACATTTGCTTCCAATCTACAAGCTCCCGATGATTTATTATCCCTTGGGAGCGCTAATGAGCGCTGGCATAAAGGATATAATGGTTGTTACCGGAACATACCACGCTGGCGCGATTTTCCAATTGCTCGGAAGCGGAAAGGATTTTGGCTGCAAATTCACATACCGCGTGCAGGATGAGGCAGGCGGAATTCCAAGCGCAATCTTGCTTGCAGAGGATTTTGTTGGCAATGACAAATTCATTTCAATCAATGGGGATAACGTTGTCCTGGAATCCCTGAAGCCATATGCTGATGAATTTATGCAGGGAAACGAGGAAGCGCGCATTCTCCTATATGAGGGCAGTGTTGAAGAGGCGCGCAAATCCGGTGTTGCAGTAATGGAGGGAGACAAGGTTGTTAAGTTAATTGAAAAACCTCCAGAACCTCCGAGCAAATTGATAAGCATTGGCGTGTATATGTACACGAGCGGGGTTTTTGATATTATACGCAAACTAAGGCCCAGCGCGCGCGGGGAAACAGAAATTACAGAAGTAAACAGCGCTTACCTGCAGAAAGGAACTCTCAAGGCAAGCATACTGCGCAAGGGATGGTTTGATGCCGGTGACTTTGAAGACCTTCTCACAGCAAACAACAAGATGCATGCGCACGAGCACGACATGAAAATATACGATGAACTGTTCGAGCAGTTCAGCAAAAACAGGAAATAAGTGGAATCATGAGAATACTGATGCTAAATCCTCCGTTCCTGCCCAAATTCTCCCGCGCATCAAGGAGCCCAGCAGTTACGAAGGGCGGCACTATTTATTATCCCCTCTGGCTTGCCTATGCCACAGGCGTTCTGGAGCAGGCAGGGCATGAAGTTAAATTGATTGATGCGCCTGCCGAGGGCCATGATAAGGAAAAGGTTATGAAAATTGCAAAAAAATTCTCCCCGCAATTGATTGTGAGCGATACCGCAACCGCAAGCATCTACAATGATGTGGAATTCGCAGCGCAACTGAAAAAGGAAACTTCTGCCTTTGTTGTTCTTGTGGGAACGCATGTGAGCGCTCTTCCCTCGGAATCGCTGAAAATAAATCCCGCAATTGATGCAATTGCAAGGCGCGAGTATGACTACACATTAAGGGAGCTTGCAGAAGAGCTTGAAAAAATAAATAAAAAGGGGAAAAAACAAAAAGTAAATTTGAAGAAAATAAAGGGGCTGAGCTTCAGGAAGAGCAAAAAGATAATCCACAACAAGGAAAGGCCTTTCATTGATAAGTTGGATGAGCTTCCGTTTGTGAGCGCGGTTTATAAGAAGCACCTCAATTACAAAAATTATTTCTATGCCGCTAATTTGTATCCTGAAATTACAATTGTAACGGGAAGGGGCTGCCCGAACATGTGCACATTCTGCGTCCTTCCGCAGGTAATGAACGGCCGGGCCTACAGGCAGAGAAGCATTGAGAATGTGATTGCGGAATTCAAATACATAAGGCAGAATTTCCCCGATGTCAAGGAAATATTCATCGAGGATGACACCTTTACAGCAAACCGCTATCGCACAAGGGAATTCTGCGATGCATTGCTTAAAAACAATATAAAAATCATATGGAGCTGCAATGCGCGCGCCGATGTGGATTTTGAAACAATGCAGAAAATGAAAAGGAGCGGCTGCAGGCTGATGTGCGTTGGCTTTGAATCGGGCGCGCAGGAAATTCTCAATAACATACGCAAGGGGATGCGCATTGAAACAATAAAAAGATTCATGCAGGATGCAAAGCGCGCAGGCTTGTTAGTGCACGGATGCTTTATGCTCGGGAATCAGGGAGAAACAAAGGGAACCATTGCAAAAACAGTCGAATTTGCAAAGCTGCTGAGCCCTGACACTGCGCAGTTCTTCCCGATAATGGTCTATCCTGGAACTGAAACCTATTCCTGGGCAAAGAGAAATGGGCACCTCACAAGCGAGGATTTTGCAAAATGGCTTGATGCTAACGGCCAGCACAACTGCATAATCTCAAGGCCTGAACTCACAAACAAGGCGCTTGTGGAACTCTGCGACAAGGCAAGGATGGAATTTTACCTGAGGCCGAATTACATAGCTTCAAAATTCGCGCAGGCTATTTTGCAGCCGAAGGAAATTCCGCGCCTTATGAAGGCAGGGAAAACATTCTCAAGGCATCTTCTCAAACTTAAATGAATTCTCAGGGGCGATAAAAATGGACGGACGCACAAATTTCATTGTGGCGCATATTTCAGGGAAAATCCTTGATGTTGGCTATTACTGCGGCTCTCTGCATAAAACCCTAAAAAAATTCTTTCCCAATGAAAATCTTTATGGAATAGATATTGAGGGAAAGTGCAATGCGCATTACAAGAGGGCAAGCGCGGAAAAAATCCCCTTTGAGAACAAGTTCTTCAATTCAGTAATTGCAGGGGAAACGATAGAGCATCTGCAGAAGCCTGAGGAATTCCTCAAGGAGGCGCACCGCATATTAAAGCCACACGGGCTGCTTGTTTTAAGCACGCCGAACAGGAACAGCGCAATAAACAAGCTGCTCAAATCCTACAACACAAAAGTGCATCTGAGCCTGTTCAGCAGGAAGGAGCTTTCTTCGCTGCTTGAGAAGAACGGCTTTGAGATTGAAAACTTCAGGATGTTCCCCTATACTCCTGAAAGCTGCGACGGGAGCAAACATCAAAAATTGTTTGCACTGAGAAAGGCAGCGCATAACTTCCTTCCAAATGCCCTGAGGGAAGACATGGCAGTAATTGCAAGGAAAGGGAATTGAATATGGATGTTAGCGTTATTATCCCCGCATACAATGCGGAAAGGGCAATTGCAAACTGCCTTGAATCGCTTTCAAAACAGGCCTTCAGGGGAAAATATGAGATAATTGTAGTTGATGACGGCGGCAAGGACAGGACAAGGCAAATCGCAGGGAAATTCCCGAAAGTTAAATTGCTAATGCAAAATCATGCAGGCCCCGCAAAGGCGCGCAATCTGGGCGCGAAAAACGCAAAAGGGAAAATTCTCATATTCACGGATTCGGACTGCATCCTGGACAGGAATTTCATTGTGGAAATGGCTAGGCCGTTTTCAAATGGGAAGATTTCCGGAGTGCAGGGGCGCTACAAGTGCAGGCAGAAGGAATTGATTGCAAGGCTTATTCATTTGGAAATAGAGGAGCGCTATGAGCACATGCAAAAACAGAAATACATTGATTTCATTGGCAGTTATGCGGCAGCCTACAGGAAAAATGAGTTTTTGAAGGCGCATGGGTTTGACACTTCCTTCCCAATGGCTTCGGGGGAAGACACTGACCTGAGCTTCCGGCTTTCCGCTTCAGGGAAAAAAATGGTTTTCGCTCCGCGCGCAATTGTGTGGCACACCCATCCCACAAGCTTATGGAAATACCTGCGTGTAAAATACTTCCGCGCATTCTGGCGCGCCCTCATCTACAAGAAGCACAGGGACAAGATTGCCAGGGATTCCTACACCTCGCAGAAGCTGAAAATGCAATTGGGCTTGTTTTATTTGATAGTTTTATCGCTTATTGGAAGCGCAGTTTATGGATTGCTTTCATATGCCGCGCTTGCGTTTTTTATTCTATTCCTGATCAGCACAGTGCCATTTGCAATATGGTCGGGAAAGCGCGATTTGGCTGTTGGCATAATTGTACCAATAACGACTTTATTGCGCACTGCGGCATTTTCTATAGGGCTTCTATTTGGGACAATGCGAGTTATGGGAATGAGAAAATGATCGCTGAAAATGTTAAAATCCATCCAACTGCGGATGTTTCCAGTGGTGCGAATATTGGCGCAAACACAAAAATCTGGCACCAGTGCCAGGTGCGCGAGAAGGCAATTATCGGGGAGAACTGCATTCTGGGAAAGAATGTTTACATTGACTGGAATGTGCGCATTGGAAATGGTGTTAAAATACAGAACAATGTTTCAGTATATGATGCGGAAATCGCGGATGATGTTTTTATAGGCCCGAGCGCAACATTCACAAACGATGCCAAGCCTCGCGCATTTATATGGGATGAAAAAAGGCGCACCAAAATTACAAAAATAGGAAAGGGCGCCTCAATTGGGGCGAACGCAACAATAATGGGCGGCGTTTCAATTGGGGAATATGCGATGGTTGGCGCAGGGAGTGTAGTAACAAAGGATGTTCCCGGGCACGCGCTTGCAATTGGAGTTCCTGCGCGCATCATCGGCTTTGTGTGCGAGTGCGGCGCGAATATGGAGCAAAAGGGCAAAACAGGGGATTTTGTGCTTATGGGCTGCAAGGAATGCAATAATGAAACAAGGATTCCTATTGCTGATTGGAATAAAATGGACAAAAAGTGAGGTGCAAAAATGGAAAAACTGCGCGCAGGTGTGATTGGCTTGGGCTATATGGGGAGAAACCACGCAAGGATTTATGCGGATATGGACAATGTGGAGTTATGCGCCGTCTGCGACACTGACAAAACTGCATTGGGGAAAATTTCAAGGCGCTATCACGCAATTCCCTATGCAAATTATACTGAAATGCTTGAAAATGAGAAATTGGATGTTGTGAGCATCGCGCTTCCGACAGATTTGCACAAGGAAGCCGCAATTGAGGCAATGAAAAAGGGGATTTCAGTCCTGCTTGAGAAGCCCATAGCTTCCAACACTAAGGATGCGAAGGAAATTGTTGAGTTTGCAAATGCGAACAAGGCAAAAATGATGATAGGGCATGTGGAAAGGTTCAATCCCGCGGTAATTGAGCTTAAGAAGATGATTGATGCAGGAAAACTTGGAAAGGTTTACAAGATTGAAGTTTATAGGTGCGGCCCATTCCCGACGCGCATAAGCGATGTTGGAGTAGTTGTTGATTTGGCAGTTCATGACTTGGATGTGATAAATTATTTAGTGGGATTGAAAATTGAAAGGATGCATGCTGAAACTGAAAGGCGCATACATCCGAAGCATGAGGACTTGCTCACTGCGCTGCTGAAGCTGCACAGCAATATTGTCGTTTCGCTGAACATTGACTGGCTTACTCCCACAAAAATAAGGGAATTGAGGGTTACTGGTGAAAAAGGCATGTTTGTTGCAAATTATCTAACCCAGGACATTTATTTCTATGAAAATAACATGTATGCCGGGAGATTTGATTATGCGGAAACAGCGCTTGGAGTTACAGAAGGCAACATGACAAAATTCATGATTGCAAAGAAGGAGCCATTGCTTGCGGAAATTGAGAGCTTCATAAATTACGTTACAAAGGGCACAAAGCCGCCAGTAAGCATTGAGGATGCACTGAAGGCGCTTGAAGTTGCGGAACTGCTTGTATGCGATGGGAAAAACAACAAAGGCTGCTGAAATGAAGGTTGCTATTGTAGGAATGGGAAAAATAGGCCTGCCTATTGCCGCGCAATTGCTGCGCAGGGGCATTCCGGGAAAATACACATAATTGAGCCGGGCATTGAGGCAGTATTGAAAACTGCAATTAAAAAAAACAAATTCCATGCAACAACAGAAACAACAAATGCAGTGCAGGATTGCAATGTAATTATAATAATTGTTCCATTAATAATAAACAAAAATAAAAGGCCGGATTTTTCAGCGGTTGATTCAGCCACAAAAGCAGTTGGGAAAGGCTTGCAAAAAGGCGCACTTGTAATTTATGAAACCACACTCCCTGTGGGAACAACGCGCAATCGCCTGTTGCCAATGCTTGCAAAACATTCCGGGCTTTCCGTTTCGCAGTTCAGCGTTGCCTTCAGCCCCGAAAGGGTTTATTCTGGGAGAATCCTCCAGGATTTGCGCACATATCCGAAAATAGTTGGCGGGGTTGATAAAAAAGCAACAAATGCAATTTCCAAATTCTACAAAAAGGTATTCGGCGTTGGAAATGTAATTGCGGTTAAAAATTCAGAAACCGCAGAATTCACAAAGCTTGCAGGCATGACCTACAGGGATGTGAACATTGCGCTTGCGAATGAATTTGCAAAATTCGCAGAACTTTCAGGAATTGATTACAATGAGGCTGCAAAAGCCGAAAACACAAATCCCTTTTCGCATCTGTTGCAGGCAGGCATAGGGGTGGGGGGGCATTGCGCCCCTGTATATCCCTATTTCCTTATTGAAAACGCGAAAAAGCTCAGCTTGCAGCTCAGAATTCCGAAAATCGCGCGAGATATAAATGATTCAATGTCTGAATATGCCCTGAGCAAACTTAAAAATGCCATGGGCAAATTAAAAAATAAAAAAGTTCTTCTTTTGGGCCTTGCATACCGCGAGGATGTGAAGGAAACCGCATTCGCAACTTCCCTCCTGCTCATAAAGCAGCTCAGGCGCGCGGGAGCAAAGGTTTATGTTAATGATCCGTATTATACAAATGAGGAAATCGCAAAATTCAATGCAATTCCCGCAGGCATAAATAATCTCCCGAAGATTGATGCAGCAATCCTTGTAAGCTTCCACAGGCAATACAAAAAATTGAATCTGAAAGCGCTGAAAAATGCAGGCGCCATTGCATTTGTTGATGGGAGAAATGCATTTGATTCCGCAAAGTTTGAAAAAGCCGGAATAAAATATATCGGAATTGGAAGGCAATAAAATGAAAATCGCTTCAATTGTGGGCGCAAGGCCTCAATTTATGAAGGCTGCTGCTTTGTCAAATGAGCTACGTAAACACTTTGATGAAATACTAATACACACAGGCCAGCACTATGATTGGGAAATGTCAGGAGTGTTTTTCTCAGAGCTGAATATTCCTAAGCCCTCTTACAATCTCGGAATTGGCTCAGGAACCCATGCAGAGCAAACCGGAAATATGCTGATTGCGCTTGAGAAGGTACTTGCAAAAGAAAAGCCTGATGCTGTTCTTGTTTATGGGGACACAAATTCAACAATTGCAGGCGCACTTGCTGCTGCAAAGCTGCATATTCCTGTAATCCATGTGGAAGCGGGAATGCGCTCATTCAATAAAAAAATGCCTGAGGAAATAAACAGGATTGCAACTGATGCAATTGCTGATTTGTTCCTATGCTCAACAAAAACCGCTGTTGAACATCTGCGAAGAGAGGGAAAAACAGAAAATGTCCATTTGGCGGGGGATGTGATGATTGATGCGCTTAAAAGAAACAGGCAGATTGCTGGCAAAAAATCAAAAATCCTGCAAACCCTGAAATTAAAGCCCAATTCCTATGTCCTTGCAACAGTCCATCGCGCTGAAAACACTGACAGCAGGGAGAACCTTTCAAGCATTATTGATGCAGTGATTCTGAGCAAAGAGCGCATAATATTTGATTTGCACCCCCGCACACTCAACTGCCTTGAGAAATACGGGCTGTTGGGGAAATTGAAAAATTCAGCGAACATTACAATAACAAAGGGCCTTGGCCCGATTGATTTCCTTAAATTGCAGATGCACGCGAAAAAAATCCTTACGGATTCCGGGGGCATACAGAAAGAGGCATATGCGCTTGGAGTTCCGTGCATTACGCTGCGCAATGAGACCGAATGGGTTGAAAGCGTAAATGCGAAATGGAATTTGCTTGTTGGGGCGGATAAGAAAAAAATAATCTCCGCACTGCGCAATTTCTCCCCCAGAACAAAAAGAACGAATCTTTATGGGAGCGGTAATTCCGCAAATAAAATATGCGCAATAATTGCAAAATGGTGGAAATCCCATGAAAAATGAAAAGGTTGTTGTTACTGGCGCCGCAGGCTTTATCGGGGGAAATTTATGCGCTGAGCTGCTGAAGCGCGGCTACAAAGTAATAGGGATGGATAATTTGTCCCAGGGCACTGCGGTAAATGTAAGGGAATTCAAATCAGACAAGAACTTCAGATTCATAAAAGCAGATGTGCGCGATGGGAAAAAAATACTTTCCGCATCAAAAGGCGCGCGCTATATTGTGCATTTGGCCGCATATAAAATCCCGCGCTATGAGAGTGCAATGAATACCCTTCTTGTTAATGCGCTCGGAACAAAAAATGCCCTTGATGCCGCAGTGAAAAACAAATGCAAGCTTGTTTTTGCTTCAACTTCCGATGTTTATGGGAAAAACCCAGAGCTCCCATTTTCCGAGGAATCAAACCTTGTTCTAGGCCCAAGCAATGTGAAGCGCTGGGCATACGCTTCAAGCAAGATATTTGACGAGCACATGTGCTTTGCCTATGGCATGGACAAAAAGCTCAAATTCACAATAGTGCGCTATTTCGGCTCTTATGGCCCAAAACAAAACCTTACCTGGTGGGGCGGGCCTCAGGGTGTGTTTGCTGAGGCAATATTCAATAACAAAAAATTACCAATTCACGGAGATGGGAAGCAAACACGCTGCTTCTCATACATAAGCGACACTGTTGAGGGAACGCTCCGTGCAATGGAAAGCGAGAAGGCAAATGCTGAAATTTTCAATATTGGCGGCAAAGAGGAAATAAGCATACTCAGGCTTGCAAAATTAATGCACAAAATTTCCGGCAGCGCAAATCCGTTTAATATTGAGTTTGTGCCCTATGAGCGCTTCGGGAAATATGAGGATGTGATGCGCAGGGTGCCAAATACTAGCAAGGCGCAGCGCATTCTGGGCTTCAAATCAGAAGTTCCCCTGAGGAAGGGCATTAAATTATTTTTGGAGTGGTATAAAAGAGGGAAGGGAATAAAAGAGTGAAAATATGGAAATAATTGATTCTCATTTGCACATCGGGAAATGGAAAATCCCTATGTATTTCGGATTGCAAAATTCAGTAAAGCAAACAGATTCTGTGCTGCGCTCCTGCAATATTTCCGGGGCAATTGCAATGCCCTCTGATGAATTGAAAAATGCGCAATTGCTGAAGGAACTCCAGGATAATGCGCAATTGAAATACTGGTTCTTTCCCTGGATTAACCCGAAGGACAGGAATATAATGAAATTCCTTGAAACTAACCTTGATTCCATTGCAGGGCTGAAATTCCATGGAAGCCTGTGCAAATGCAAAATAACAAATCCCGCATATAAAAAATTCCTTGTGTTTGCAGAGCGCAATTCGCTTCCAGTGCTTGCGCATGCAGGGCGCTGGCAGAAAATGGCCTCCTACAAGTATGTTATAGAGCTTGCCTGGAAATGGCCAGGGATTGACTTCATAATGGCTCATCAAGGAGGAGATTCCCCTGAGCTTAAGGTAAATGCAGCACTTGAAATAAGGAAGGCAAAGCTCCAGAACATCTGGCTTGATGTTTCAGCAACTCGCGAGTTCTGGACAATCCCAATGGGAATAAAAGAGATTGGCGCCTCGCGCTTTCTGTTCGGGAGCGATTATCCGGTTGTGCATCCCTCTGCAGGAATTGCAATGATTGACTCCCTGCGATTGGACAAAAAAGACACGGAGAAAATCCTCGGGAAGAATATTTTTAATATAATCAACAGGAGAAAATACATTGGGGGAATGAAAAAATGAAGGTTCTTTTTACGACTTATCCGACTGCCTTCCAGTTCAAGGGCGGCGGGGAGCTTATACTTGAGAAAATACAGGACCGCCTGCAGAAAAGGGGCGTTGAAGTTAAATTATTTGACATGTGGAAGGATAAAATCGCAGAATTTGATGTTGTGCATAATTTCGGGGTTTTTGCAGATACGGCAAGCATTGTTGATTTTGCAAAGGCATATAAGGTGCCTGTTGC
>JAGVWD010000003.1 GCA_018304445.1 Candidatus Iainarchaeum sp.
GGAATTTGCTTTCAAGTGTTGATTAGCTTTCCGCCAATTATTTTTGTTTGTTCATCTATATTGAATTCTTCCTCGTATTGGTTTTTGCCTTACTATCCTTTCATTATGTGCTTTCAAATATTTTTGCAGAATTTCTTTTTCTCTTTTGCTTGCATCACTCCCGGCTCCTTTAAGGGCGCTAACTAATCTTTCTCTAATGTCGGGCTTTGCAAATTCTGCTGCAAGCCTTCCTTTTATTGCAGATACAATCCTACCTGCCTCTTGCTCTGTTTGCTCGTTTAACTCGTTAAACTTATCTTCAAGCAAAATTAATCTTGCTTGCCGTTTTTGCAGTTCTTCTTTTTTACCTAGCCCTCTCCTAAATGCTATTTGATCAGCCAAGGCATCGGCTCTTTTTGTCAAAGCCAACAATTTTGAAAAATTCATTCCGCTCAATTTACTTAAATTATTCCACCTTGCTTCTATTGATCCGCTAGTCTGCTCAAAAATAAAATCCCGAAACTTTTGTGGGAAGACATGCACTAGCGATAACAAATTGCTTTCAATCTCAATTAGCATTTTTGTTTGTGCAAGAAATCTTCGATGCCCAGGTTTGGTTACTAATTTCAAGTCTGAAGCAAGCGTCAGCATGCCCTGAGGAGTGAAAAACAGATTAAAGTATTGTCGAGACTGCGGATATGTTATGCCCCTTGATTTGCCAATTCTTCTAAGCATCGTTGTGAATATGCTCCTCTGTTCTCGGGTTACATGTTTGCCTTCATTAACCGCCTTTATGCAGGTTTCAATCATTGAGTTGATTTCTTCTTCTGTAATTTTTTCTGGCATTGATAAAAAGATAGTCAATTAACTTATTAACTTTATCAGTTGCAAAAATGCGCTGGTCAGCGCCTTTTCTTCTTTATATCATATGGGCTTATTGTTTCAATTACATATTTCAATTCCTTGAGGTCTGAAATCTTTGCATAATCATCCTTTATGTCATTTATAATTTCTTCGAGTTTTGAGGTGCGCTGCTGCAATTTGAGCAATGAGGCGGAAATTGCGTCAATTTTCTCCTGGAGCGCGGAAACGTCCCCGGAGGAAATTCCTTCTCCGCCTGTGGCAATTCCGCCTTCAGCGACCCTTGATTCAAGGTCTCCCAGGCGCTTGTTCAATACAATAAGATTCTGGCTGAGGATTTTTTCATTCCTCACCAAATATTCAATCTTCTGGGAAATCATCAAAATGCTTGACTCAAGCGCCTTTATGTCCGAAAAGAAGGGGCTTGCCGGCATTCCCGGCCTTGCTGTGTGCTCTGGTCTTGGCATGCTAAACCTCAAATTAAAATAAGATTTGTTCTTTAAAAATATATGTATATGCCTTCTGAAATTAGGGGATTGCTTATTGATGCTGTTTGTGCGCATCGGGAATAAGATTGAAACCTTTTATGATGCGGGATTGAGGCCATATTTTTATGCAATAGTCAATGGAAATATTGAAGAGGCAGGGAAAAAGCTGCTTGGGGAATCCTTCGGGGAGCAGCAGGCGAAAATACTCTCTGTAGAGGCTGTGAAAAAGGACAATGCGGAGGGCGCGCTAAAGCTTGAATTCAGGAACACTAATGATTTGACTGCTGCGAGGGAGGAGCTTGCGTCCTTTCCCTGCATAAAGGAGCGCAGGGAGTTTGACATTCCATTTGCAAGGCGCTATCTGCTTGACAGGCAGCTTAAACCAATGGGGGCTGTTGAATTTTCTTTCAATGAGAAGGATGGGAAGAAATTTGTTGATAAAATAAAATCTGCTGATTCTGCGGAGCAGCCGAAATTCAAAATAGGCTCTTTTGATTTGGAAACTTACACCGAGGGCGGGCATTTCTCTGATGCGAAGCAGGATCCCATAATAATGGCCTCTTATGCGGATGCCGAGGAAGCGATAGTATTTACAACAAAGCAGTATGCGCACAATGAGAAGGATGTTATGCACTGCGCTTCTGAAAAGGAAATGATTGCAGCGCTTGTGAATAAATTGAATGAAAAGAATCTGGATGTAATTGTAACATACAACGGGGACGGTTTTGATTTTCCCTATCTGAAGGAAAGGGCGCAGAAATACGGGATTAAGTTGAATTTGGGCGCTGATGGTTCCGAACCGGCAATAAAGCGCCACGGGATGGACAATTCTGTGAGGATACACGGAAGGCAGCATCTGGATGCATATGCGCTTGTGCGCCTGCTTTCAAGGTTTGCGGATTTGAATCTGGTTAAGTATGATATTGAGAGCGTAGTGCAGCAGTTATTCGGGGAGCGCAAGGAGAAGGTCCATTACACTGAAATAAATGAGATGTGGCGCTCGGGAAAGGATTTCGGGAAGCTTATTGATTATTGCAGGGAGGACAGCAAGGCTGCATTGCGCATTGCGTGCGAGTACTTGCCTCTCTGCATTGAATTGTGCTTCCTTGCGAAACAGACACTTCATGATGTTTCAAGAAGTTCTTCAGGAAATATTGTTGAATCATTGCTGATTGGGGAATCCTTCCTCACAAACAAACTGATTCCGAACAGGCCTGCTGATGAGATAGTGGAACAGCGCATAATGCAGAGTTTTGTGGGGGGCTATGTAAAAGAGCCAATTGCAGGATTGCATGAAAATTTGGCAGTGCTTGATTTCCGCAGTTTGTATCCGACAGTAATAATATCGCACAATATTTCCCCTGAAACGCTTAATTGCGCGCACGGGGAATGCAAGGAGAAAAATTCCTCCCCCACAGGGAACTGGTTCTGCAACAGGCAGGAGGGATTTTTCGGCAGCATTTTGAAGCGCGTCCTCAAGCAGAGGATGGAGCTGCGCGCGGAAATGAAAAGGCACGAGAAGGGAACCCCTTCCTACATGCAGCTGCACGCAAAGCAGTATGCGCTGAAAATTGTCCTGAATTCGTTTTACGGATATTTGGCATATGCGCGCTCGCGCTATTACTCAAGGGAATGCGCCGCGGCAGTAACTTCATGGTGCAGGAGTTATGTGCAGGATGTTGCAAAAAAAGCAGAGGGGGAAGGATTTGTAGTTATCTATAGCGATACAGACTCAGAATTTCTCAAAATTCCCAAGGATAAAACAAAGGCGGATGTTGAAAGATTTGTTGAGAAAGTAAATTCAGAACTGCCCGGAAACATGCAGCTGGAGATTGAAGGCTTTTATACAAGGGGAATATTCGTAACAAAGCGCGGTACTGGGGAACAAGAGGCTGCAAAAAAAAGATATGCGCTGATTGATGAGAAGGGAAAGCTGAAAATTGTGGGATTTGAGTATGTGAGGAGGGACTGGGCGGTAATTGCAAAGAAAACCCAGAAGGAAGTGATTGAGGCGGTATTGAAGGAAGGAAACCCCCAGAAGGCGATTGAAATTGTAAAGGAGAGGATTGCATGGCTGCGCTCGGGAAGCGTGCCGAAAGAGGAGCTTGTTACTTTCACTCAAATAAAAAAGCCCCTGAAATCATATGAGGCAATTGGGCCGCACACAGCGGCAGCGCAGAAAGCAATAAACCGCGGGAAGCAGCTGGATGTGGGAAGCATAATCGGATATATTATTACGCGCGCGGGAAAGAGCATTTCCGAGAAAGCGGAGCTGGAGGAATTTGTAAAGCAGGGGGATTATGATGCTGATTACTACATAACAAATCAGCTGCTTCCTGCTGTTATTAAAATAATTTCAGAGTTTGGTTATACTAAAGAGGATTTGTTGCAGGGCGGCAAGCAGCAGACGCTTTCGGGGTGGGGCTGATCAAATGCAGAAGCAAATTGCGAAATCAGCCTTGTCTGCGCGCAAGATAGGGCAAATCAAGAGAATTTTCATGCAGCCTGAGCTAGTCAAGATTCTTCAGAAGAGGGCAATAAGAAGGGGAACTATGCGCTCAAAGGATTATCTTAGCCTAGTTGGAAAAAGTAGGCTAATAATCAAAAACAGGGATGTTTTCGATGTGATGATTGCAGGCAGGCCAAGAACAGTGAAGGTTGCTCCTGATCAGCATATGCAAAAGGCAAATCTGGATTTTCTGTTAAATAAATGGGGGGAGGCCGTAGCCAAAGGCATGATAAAGCCTGAAACCTATGGGTTGCATATTCCTGCCTATGATTATGCTGATGAGAATGTAGGGGTAATGAGGAGAATTTCAGGGCCGGGGTATGATACTTATTTAAAGTTCCTGAAACTAATGTCTGAGAAGAGGCCCTTGGATTTGACCAAAAGAAAAAACATAAATATTTACAAAAAATGCATTTCATTCTGGGAGAAATATCCTGAAGTGGATGTCAGCAAGTTACATGCCATGAAGTCTGACCTGCACAAGGATCTGAGGTTAATATCCAAAAAAGGCATGCTCTTCTCTTTTGACTTGGTGGGAAAAGACAATATAAGGCTTGTTGGGTATGAGAAAAGGGGGGCAAAACCAATAATTCATATTGCATTGCTTGACCAGATTTTTCCCGGAGATGAATCGCATATTGAAATGCTGTTTCATGCAGGGAAGCTAGGGTCAATTACCCGCGCCTAAAGGCGTGGGCTCGCATGGTGATAAAACAATGGAAAATAATTAATGCAGAACACGCCTTTACCTCCGCATAAATGCGGAGGCTTCTGGCGTGGGGAATTGGTGAGTTTGTATGGAGCAAAAAGAGGCAGAAAAATACATAAAAGCCGGCAAAATCCTTTCTGAAGTGAAGGAAAATGCCCAAAAACACATTAAACTAGGGCAAAAACTGCTTGATATTGCCTCCAAAATAGAAGCGGAGATTGCAGACATAGGGGGAAAGCCGGCATTTCCTGTAAATCTGAGCCTTAATAACAATGCAGCGCATTATACCCCTTCTATTGAGGATTTAACGGCAATAAGCGAAAATGATGTGCTGAAAGTGGATATCGGAGTGCATGTTGATGGGTATATAGCGGATTGTGCATTTACCCTTGATTTTACTGGAAAATATGGGAAATTGGTGGAAGCCGCGGAGAAGGCATTGGAAAAGGCAGTTTCAATGGCAAAGCCGGGGATTGAACTGCGTGCAATCGGAAGCGAAATTGAAAAGACAATTTCCGCCTATGGCTTTAAACCGATTTCAAATTTGTCCGGACATGGGCTTGGGCAATACACCCAGCATGCGGAGCCCTCAATTCCTAATACAGCAAGCAATGATGCGCGCAAGCTGGAGGATGAAACCGCATTTGCGATTGAGCCCTTTGCAAGCACTGGAAGCGGAATTGTAAGGGAGGCTGTGCAAACTGAAATATTCGCGCTTGAGGAGGAAAGGCCGGTTAGGAATGCGCATGCGCGCAGGCTGCTTGAGTTCATTGCTGAGGAATATGAAACGCTTCCATTTGCCGAGCGCTGGATTGCTAAAAATAAAAAATTAAAATTCGGGGAATTTGAGAGGAAAGTCGCGCTGCGCGAGCTTATGCAGAATGGGATAATACGCGCGTTCCCGATACTGCATGATGAGAAGAATTCCTTTGTTGCGCAGGCCGAAGGCTCGCTTCTATTGCATGACGGAAAAATAACAAGATTGGTGTAATTATGGAAGAACTTAGCGCATTGTCCGAGCCTACTCCTTATGAAAGAATCGCATCTGTTTATTGGGCCAAGAAGGCAGGGCTGCCAATAAAACACGGCTATTGGATAAAAGCCAATGAAATTAATCCTGAGAACATCAGCAAAATCGGGGAGAAATTCAAAGGCCATTTGAGTTTGCATCAAATTTTTGCTGACAATGAGCAAAGGTATTTAAGGGGAGTCAAAGGCATGTGGCTGCGTTCATTTGACTCTAAGAAAATAATGGATGCATGGGATGTGGTAAAAGAACATGCTGCAGGTATTGTTTTGGATTCAACAGAAACGGAGTTTATTGGAAAAGAATATTATATGGCTGCGGGAACCGCGCTTGATGACAGGAAGGTTTATTTTGAAGTTGTAATTAAAAAATCCCCAAATGAATTGTACAGTGAAGGAAAATGCGATTTAAGTTTTATTCTTTCAAAAGATGATGCGCCGCAAAAGCAAATTAATGGGATTAACGCAAAGCCTCTGTATGATAATCTGGCTTCTCTAATAGAATTTTCCAAGGCCTATGGCGAGTGCGTAACAGAGCTTATGGTAATTGAAGATAAGTTCTTCTTTCTGGAAGCAAAGAAGGGAAAATATCATATTGAAATAGGCAGCATTATGGTCATTTCAAAGGGCGAGGAAGTAAGCGGAACTTGCAGCAGAAGCAGAGGAACAGAAATAATTCTGGCAGAATCCCCCGGGATAGAACTAACTCCGTTAGTAAGCGGCGCAAAGGGCTTTATTTTCAGAAAGGGCGCATTGCTTGCGCATTTTGCGGTTGTACTGCGCGAGAGAGGCATGCCTGCTTTTATAGCAGGCGATCTCATAGATTCTCTTGAGGGAAAAAGAGTGATAATGAAGCAATCCGAGCCCTATCTTCTGGTAAAAAAGTGATTGTTAGTGGCTTATCGAATTTTTCTACTCCTGAATCATAAGGCACCAATATCATTTTTAAGTTTGGACGTGCACATATTAATAGTGATTATATGCCAAGTATGAAAAGAACAATAATTTCGCAGCTCGTAAGGCACTCATTGCAGGCGCCAAAGGCAAGGTGGACAAAGACGGGATTGACCCGCAAAGGCATAATTAAGGCAAGAGAACTAGGAAGAAAAATTCCTCCCGGGTGGAAAGTTAAAGAATATTACACCCCTGCTATAAGGACTGAATCAAGCTCAAGATTTGCGCTTGGGGCATTCCGCGCAAAAGGCGGGAAAACCTATCCGACAAAGAGACGGGTAATGCTTGGTCCTGAGAAGGGGGCCATAGTTAAAAAAGCAGGCGCGAGGAAGGAGCTTTGGTATATAAAAGACATTCCTAAACTTAAGAAGCTAACCGGCGAGCATGGGGAGAATGATAGGGTTGTATTGCGGAGATGGCTTGATGGAGAATTGGACCCAAAAATAATTGGAAATTCAAAGAAACTGGCAGATGCAGTTATTAGAAAAAGATTTGGCCTGGGAAAGAGGCTTGTTGAAAGGGGATTGGGCGGGCTTGGCAGAGTTCCTGTAAAAGAAGCCGCAGATAAAATCATTCTGCGCAATGTAACGCATCAGTGGCTTGTTGAAGCAGTGCTCGAAAGGCTTACTGGCATGAAATATACACAATTCGGGCGGGGAACGGCTATAAGAGAAAATGAATCGCTTAGTATAATACATTCTCCAGAGAAGACAATGCTGAAATACCGCGGAAAAACCATTGATGTTACAAAGCGCTTCAATGAAATTCTAAGATAATATCTTGCAAGAACTTGAGGCAATTTTATGAAAGTGTGGGAAAAGAAACTCATCAAAAAGATTGAGGAAAGGCTTGCGGAAGATAACACCGGGCATGATTTATACCATGCGTTGCGTACAAGGCTAATCGCATTATTTATTGCTGGCAAAGAAAAGAGCGACAAAGAAGTGTTATCGGCAGCAGCGCTGATCCACGATATTGGAAGAATGAACGAACCAAAAAGATGGCACGTGGATGTTGCATTGGAATTTGCAAAAAAAGAGCTGCCAAAAACCGGATTTCCTGAATCTAAGATTAAACAGGTCATTGAGGCAGTTAAATTGCATGAGGACAAATCTTGGATAATGGGAAAAAAACAAAAACCAGAGTTTAAAGAAACACTCATACTGCAGGATGCAGATAGGCTTGATATAATTGGAGCAATCGGCATCTCCAGGTCATTTGTTTTTGCCGGGGCGCATAAGTTTCCAATCTACAACCCTAAACAAGGACTCAAAAAATATTATCAAGAAGGAGAGCTAATACCTGATGAAATGAGACATATTGAAGAGCATCTTTTGCCGATGCGCTTTCACACAAAGGCTGCAATAAATATTGCAGATAAAAGAAAGCGGTTCTTGAAGAATTTTATCTGCGCTTTCAAGAGAGAATGGGAAGAGTTTGGAGATCACTTTTGAAACTTTGTTTTAAATAGGCAATGTTAATTTGCTATGAGGGATAATTCCCGTAATCCGGGCAAGTGGCTGTTGCTGTAGCAAGGATTTGCGTGCTGTTTCCTGCGCCCCTGCCGTAAACAATAAATTCCCTTGTTGTGCCTGAGTTAAAATTCGCGCTGTAATAGGAAGACCATGTAAATGATGAGGGAGAGCTTTCAGTGCGCATGCATTCAAAATTCCCTGGAAGAGACCAGCCATTGCATTCAATTGCCTGGTCTATTGTATCAGTGCTGTTGCCATATACCCTGTCTCCCACGCTTATGTAAGCGCCCACCGGTCCTGAGCCTGTTCCTGTTGTTCCCCAGGCATATACCGGGAATCCAACGCCATCAACCCCTGCATATACGCAGTAAGCGTCAGTGATTGTTGCGGAAAGCTGCGTATTGTCAACAACGCCCCCGCCTCCGCCGCCTCCGTCGCTTCCCCAGTCAGTTCCGCCACCATCTGTGGTGTCATAGGGAGAAGGGGGAATAAGCTCAAATGCTATGTAAAGGCCGCCAAAAACCAATACTACTACTGCCACAACAATCGCAATCGGCCTTTGGGCCGGGCTGAGCTTGTATAAAAATATGCTTTGCTTTTTGGGCTTGCGCTTTAAATCCTTTAAAATCTCAGCGCCATAGCGCTTTATTTTCGGCTTGTTTGTTGGCCTTATCTTTGCATGGATTCCGGATTTTGCCATCATATAACTACGGACATTTAATATATAAAATCTGCTGTTCTGCACGGCTGCATGAAAAGCAAAGTAATTAAATTTGTTTGAGGCAATAGATTTAATATAAAGCCCTCATGGTCCAGCCTGGACAAGACGCGAGCTTGCGGTGGCTTTTCTTTTAAAAACGAAAACCCAGGAAAAGAAAACTGCAACGAGCTCGAAACCGGGGTTCAAATCCTCGTGAGGGCGCTTTAGAAGGAAATTAATTATTTCTATTGCTCTGTGAGCGTAACAGAACTTGAAGCGGCACCTGTGCAGCAGGGGGAAGTGAATTCCATATTCCCTGATACGGAACCTTCAAAAACTGACCCGATAAAGTTGCCGGTGTATGTGCTGCCCCCCGCAGTAACAAAGGATGTATTGAATTCCAGATCGGATGGTGCGCCTGAAACTGAAGCGCTATCGCTCCAGGGAAGCTGGGAATCAAGGCAGGTAAATGAGCCTGTGGAACCTGCAATTGCAGTGGATGTGAAAGTTCCATCAACATCCGCGGTTCCGCTTACTATGTCCCAAGCCTCATCTATCAGACTCAATGTTATTGTTCCAGTGAAGGTATCGGCAAAGGTGCAGGTTGTGCCATAGTCTGGGAAAGCCCTGTCATAATTGCCTGACACGCTGAAAGGGCCGCTGTAGATTGTTTCCAGTTCTATTGAGGGCTCAATTGTTACTGTTGTTTCTTCGCATGCAAAGTCTTCAGCAGAATCAAATACACAGACTTCAAAATCATATGTTCCCTCGTCTGTTGGAGTTCCTGTTAAAAAGCCATCAATGCTGAGGATTGTACCCCAGGGGGCTGTGCCTTCCCCTAATTCAAATTCATAGGGAGGAGTGCCTCCGAAAACATCCACTATCAGGTCTGCATCGCAGTACTCATCAACAGTGCATGTTGCTGTTCCCAGAACAAGCTCCGGCCCTTTGGGGGGCTCGATTGTTACTGTTGTTTGCCCGCATCCTGCTGCCAATGTTACATCAAATGCGCACACTTCAAAGGCGTATGTTCCCTCTTCTGTTGGAATGCCTGTCAAAACTCCATCATCAAGTATTGTGCCTAACGGAAGAGTTCCTTCTCCAAGTTCAAAGGCATATGGCTCAATGCCTCCGGAAGCGCTTATTATAAGGTCTGCATTGCATTCCCTTTTTGCAGTGCATGTTGCAGTTCCGAGCTCCAGAACAATCCCTTCCTCTTCTGCAGGCTCAATTGTTGCGGTTACAGGCCCGCACGTTGACAATGCAACAGTGTCAACCGCGCACACGCCGAAAGTATATATTCCCTCCCTTGTTGGAATCCCTATAAGAAGGCCATCATTTCCAACAACAGTTCCCCAGGGTGGAGTTCCATTTCTGAAGGTATCAGACTGGTAAAGGTAGGGCGCTGTTCCACCGGAAACATTTGCTATAAGATTTGCGCTGCAGTACACGCCAACAGTGCATGCTACTGGATTGGTTACGAGAGTGAGCGAGGGCTGCTTCACAACAATTGCCATTTCAACTGCAAGCGTATTCGGCGGATTTGCGGAATCTGTTATTGTAACAGTGAATTGTGGGGAAATGCTTTGCGTTGTGCCTCCCGCCAATAATGGGGGAGTTCCATCAATCTCGCAGTTTACAAGTACAAATTCCGGCGGAAGCGCGCCTTGTGTAATTGCGCATGCATACGGGGGAGTGCCTCCCTCCACAGTAAGCGGAAAAACCCCTCTCTGGCCCATGGTCCATTGCGGGAGGTTTGAGAACTTGGCCTTCAGGACCCCCTCGGTTACGCAGCCGCTGATAAGAAGGATGGAAATCAGCAGCAGGGGCAATATTAAGACCTTATAAATAAAATTTCCCATTGTTATAATTATAAGAAAACTACTATATATACTTTGCTTCAAGAAATATTATATCACGCACGGGTCGGATAGTGGTCAATTCCGGCGCTGTTCTTCAGTGGCGGTTTGGTCCAGAAGCGTTTATAAATGACAAAGAATGTTTTTTTATATGCAGTTAAATATTCTAAGATTGCATTGTACAAAAGACGATAAGAATCTAAGGCAATGCCTGAGGGCATATGGTGTTCTTCCGAAATACTGCAAAGCTTCTTATTATAAGACTGAACAAGCCACGGAAATAACAAGAATATTAAAAGGAATTAACGAAAGACTTAGAAAACAAATTGGCATTGGTTGGAAAAACAAATGGAAAGATGCCATTGGTTATCGGGTTAGTAAATCAGCTTTAAAGGATTGGGTGAGTGGCAGGGCATCTATCCCGCTAATTGCCATTTCTGCGTTGAATCAGCTTGGCTGTGAAAAGGAAGTGCAACAAATTATTGAAAAAATCAGATATGTTTCAAGCACAACCAGAGAAATTGTTAGGATTCCCAATAGTCTGACTCCGGATATTTTATACTTGTCTGGATTGATCCTTGGCGATGGCTCTTTGCCAATCCAGAAGGGCAACCATGAGGACAATCGTGAGTATTGTCTTTCAATCACGAGCAAAGACAGAATCTTTCTTGAAAATGAAATAAAACCACTTATAGAGAAAACCTTTGAAATACAATGCAGTAATGCAAGATACTACAATCATGGCGGGCCTACATGGACCTTGGCTAAGGCAAATAAAACAATCTATCGTTTCTTTACCGAAGTGGTTGGCATACCGAATGGAAATAAAAGCAAGAAAGGAAAAATACCGCAAATAATTAAGGAGCTGAACCCTCGGGAAACTATTCCCTTTTTGGCAGGATTAATAGACAGTGATATCGGCAAGCACGGCCATGGCATGGGCTGTACATTCAAAAGCAAAGAGTTAGTGAATGATTTGATTGAACATCTTGAGAAATTGGACATATGTGCAAAACATTATGGTTCTCATTTCAAAAACAATAAATATATTCAGCATGATTTTACCATACCAAAATCCCAAATAAAAAGATTAAAAGGTCATCTGTACAAAAGTTATTTACCAAAAAGAAAGGATAGATTGGAGCTTGTGGATAACTTAGCGCACGGGTACTCAAGCGGTCGACGAGGCGTGGTTCAGGGCCACGTGGCTTAGTGCCTTCGGCGGTTCAAATCCGCCCCCGTGCATTTATGAAAATTAGAATTACTGAGCATGCGAAGGAAAGAATGCTGAGATATGGGATTTCAGAAGAACAGATTGAAGAAGCATTGGATACTCCCGATAGCATTGCCAAAGGCGACAAGGGAAGGAAGATTGCACAGAAACGATTAAATGGGTATGTGCTTAGAATTATATACGAGGAAGACCTTAATGGAAAGGTTGTGATAACAACATACAAGGCAAGAAGTGAGAGATATGAAATATAAATACGACAAGGAAACTGACATATTGATTATTCAATTGAGTGATGAGAAGCCCGATTTTGGTGAGCAGAAGGGCAATATAATTACTCATTACAATAAGGATAACAAGCCCGTTGAGATTGAAATATTGGATGCAAGCGAAACTGCTTTAGGCATGATCAAAGCGATGCTGTCTCAAAAAGTCAAGACCACTGCTTAATTTCCAACTTTAAGCGGTTCAAATCCGCCCCCGTGCACCAATCCCTTTTCTTTTAGGAAAAGAAAAGGTCTGGGTTTTATCCCAAAGAAAAAATAAGTTTCATTAGTGCGCTTTTATTGCATGCCTTAAAACATTTCCCGCTGCTTTTATTGCCTTATATCCGGGAACGAATGCAAAGAGCACAAATCCTATTGCCGCGGTAACTTCCCTGCTGAAAATTATTGGAACGCCGAAGCGCGGGAGCGCGGCATATAGAATCATTGTCATTACTGCAAGGCAGGCAACGACAAATGAATTCAATGCAAACAATTTCAGCTGCGCGATTGTGTAGGGCGTGTGGGGCTTTGGCGCTGCTTTTGTTTTCCTTTCCTTGAATATTTCCGGAATCATATTAAGCACGCGCCTGTAAAGATTAAGTGAATTATAGAGCGGGGCAAATACTATTACAGTAATTGCAATGAGCAGCACTCCTATTACTGAGATATAGCCGCTTTCAGAGCCTGCCAAAACAGAGGAGGCGCTGTTTGCGATTATAACCACAAACTCCCCTAGTGGAACCAACAGCAGTGCGCTTAGCACAGCATCCTTCCTTGCAAGCCTGAAGAGCGGTCCAAAAACCGAAAATACAGCCCCATTAATGGCAATTATGCCTATTGCAAGCGCAACAGCAATCATTCCAAAAAACGCAAGCGTTTCAAGCGATGGAAGCACTATTGCATTTGCCGCCTTGCTGAAGAATATGCTTGTTCCGAAAGAAACGAAAAAGAAAACCAGGAAGAAATCCCTGAGGAAATTTATGTCGCTTTTTATTTTGCGCCCGGCGCGCGTTTCCGCAAGGGCAAATCCCGCAAAATATGCGCCCAGCGCTGTTGAAAGGCCAAGAACGCTTCCCAATGTTGCAACAACCATCCCTATTCCCAATGCATACAGGCTCATTTCAACATGGCCGAAGTTGTTTTTTACTAGCCATTTCTCAACTGCCTGGGACAATTGGTAAACTGCAAAGAAAGCAGCAACAGCAAAAACTAATGCTGTCAGCGCAAGGCCCAATGTTGAGCCTGCTGTCGAAAGGCTTGTCACAAACACTAACAGCAGGATTCCAAGAAAATCCTGAAGGATGAGAATTGAAATTGCAAGCCTTACAGGGAATTGCTTGATTATGCCTTTATCAATTGCAAATTTCGCAACAATTGCAGTGCTTGTTGAAAAGAGCATGAAGCCCACAATAATTGAAAAGAGCAGTGAAAAACCAATCAGCGCCGCCATATCTATGAGCGCAAGCCCGAAAGCAGCGCTTCCTGCTGCAATGAAGTCCTTGAGCGACAATTCCAGCCCCAAATAAAAGAGCAGAATGAACAACCCTATTTCCCCAAATCCGACAACCAATGCATCTGTTGGGTGCAGAAAGCCTAGCGCAAAAGGCCCCAATAAAAAGCCCGCAATGATAAATCCGAGAACGGGATTCAAATTCAGTTTTTTTACGAGAATGCTGAGCGCTATCGCTATTATGATTATTATGCCTATTGTTGTTAATGGAAGGACTTCAGCAGCCATTTTGTTCAGTGATAATAAAGCGCAATCCACTATATAAAGATTACATGATTACGCTCAATGCCACAACCACATACCATAAAACAAGCGAGAATGCTGCCTCTATTTTCATGTGCTTCTTGGCTTTCAGGAATTCTGCTGTTGGAGCGCTTCCGGGGGATGGAGAAATTTTTCTCAATTTTGGAACAAGCCTGAGGCTTATGTTTGCGCCGAAAATGATAATCAGCGCAACAACTATGTGCTTTATTGTCAGGATTGTCGGGTCATAATAGCCCTTTCCTGCGCCCATTGATGCCGAAATAATCCCTGTA
>JAGVWD010000001.1 GCA_018304445.1 Candidatus Iainarchaeum sp.
ATTTATTTCAGGAATTAGTTTCGCATCCCTGTTTGTTTTCGGATCCGCGGTAAAAATCCCGTCAACATCGCTTCCAAGCAAAACCTTCCTCACCTTCAATTTCCTTGCCAGATATGGCACTATTGCATCCCCGCTCACAACACTTGCCCCGAATTTCTCATCAGCAACCATGTCCCCGTGCATTATTGGAATAATCTCATTGCTCACTTTCATAATTCTTTTTATTATTCCAACATCAAATTTCACAATCTTCTTATTTCTTTGCACAATGCATGCGCTCGGCTGTATTGGAAAAGGAAGCAAGCCAGCATCCAAAAACGCATCAACCACAATTTCATTCAGCTTCAGCATGCTGTTGTGCGTCCTCACAAATCCCTCAACATGCCTTGCAGTCCTGATTCCATTATTGCAATCATATTCGCTTACCAATTTATGCCCGAAAGGCCCTGCCCCGTGCACAACAATTAATCCAAATTTTCTCTCGGATTTTGCCCTTTTTATTTCAGAGGCAATTCTCGCAATCACATCAGTTTTTGCCTCTAACCTATTTGAATCCTTTTCAGTTATTGCGCTCCCGCCCAGCTTCATTATGTATAAGTCCATAACATTACCTCATATATTACCTGAAGAAGTTTCCATCTATAAACCTAATTGCCTCTCTTTTAAATAACATATCCCGCCTTCCAATAGGGCTGTATTTTCTGACTGAGTCATCAACACTCCCCCCTCTCTTCCCGGACCAATACATCGTAAGTGCCATATTCTCTGCCCAACTCTCCCTTCTATCTAATGCCTTCAAAAAATGTTTCTGTAGCAATATCTGCCTTTCCAAACCCTTCCTTAGCTCAACTGGAAAATTTTCAAGTTTTCCATATTCCTTAATCATTACCTCCGTCCTATCCTTTACAAAATATAGTGCTTTTTCATTTTCCCACAACTGCTCAAGTTTTCTCTTATTTATTTCACTCATTCTTTCAAAATTAGATGTTTCTTTACACTTCTTTTTGATATAATTGGTTACTTCATTAATGTTTTCTTTTTTGACTGCCTGAAACGCGGCTCTCCTGAATATGCTATATGAATGGAGTTTCTCAGCAGTATCTGCGAAAAATATTGCCCGCCTAACTGTGCTTGAATGCAACCCTGGAAATTTGCTGTGATATCTTACTGCATTTACTGCCCTTTGCAACCCTTTCTTTCCAGCCCTTTTTTGCATTATTTGTTTCAATACTTTTGCACCGGCGACCTCATGAGGGAAAAGATTCGTGTCCTCTCTTGCAACATCATGTGTAACTCCTGCCAATCTCGCCTGTTGCTGTTCAGCCTTGCTGGCGCCAAGCACCTTAGCAATGCCCATCGCATTTATCCCAACGCGCCAATTGTGCGGAAAATCATGCGCCACCTTATAACTGCCAACAGTTTTCAAATAGTAATCTTGGCGCCTCATTGCCCTTTCAGCAATTTCTGCCTTTCTTTCCCATGGAAGCGTTTTTTGCCTTTTTCTTCTCAAAGCCTTTGCATTTTTCATTCTTCCGATGCTAATTTTCATAATTTGATTCCCTTTTCTTTGAGGATTTTCATAGCTTCTTCTGAAAGCAGTTTTTCCTTTTCTTCTAGAGGCAGTATTTTTGGTGCCCCCGCAATGTCCACGAAATGCGCAGGGTATTCCCGTTCCTTTCCCATTTCCTTAAGATGCGCTTCAATCTCTTTTTTTACCTCTTCAGCCTGAGCTTTTGTTGTGATTATTGCTAAGCTTGGGCCGGTATCCATAGACGCGTAGCATGTAAGCCCCTTTTCCTTTCTGAGCATATTGACCTTCCTCAGCAGCTCAAGAGTTTCGGGCTCCCAGTTGAAAAAGCCATTTCCAGAAACAAGGATATGGAACAAATTCAGGGAATCAAGCTCCGCAATTCTGCCAATCGCATCAACATCATCCTTCTTTATTGCTTCCATTAATTTTATGCATTTTTCAGGCTTTTTCACAGCCCACTCAGTATACCACTCACTTTTTTCCCCTGAGCCATGAGCATCCTCTGTCTTTATTTTTGAAGGGATTGGCACGGCAACAACCCTGAGTTTTGTTTCCCCGTTGTCAAGCCTTACTCCATAGCTGTCCCTGTAATCAATTCCCTTATGCGAGAGCCAGATGCTCCAGCCCCCCGCAACAGAGCTTGTTGAGCTGCCCCCAAAATACCTTGAAAACACGCTCAGGAAGCGCTTGTTGCTCAGTAGCTTTGGCATTGTGGCTTGCGTAAATGCATACGCAAGCGCCCCTCCGGCAGCAGCGCTTGTTCCAAGCCCCTTGCCTTTTGCATTTACCTTTTCAAAATTTTTTGAAATAAGCAGATAGCTTGTTTTGCACCCGGTCCATTCCCTGAATTTCTTTACAAACTTGTCCATTCCTTTCAGGTCTGTTTCCTGCGCGATCTTGTCATCAACAATAAGCAGATTTTCCTTCAGCGATTTATCAAACTTCACATATGCAATAGTTTTAGTTGTGTCATGGCACATCTTTATCTGCGGGAAATATGCAATCCTCTCGGCCTTGTCAGCATTTCCCATGTATTTTTCAATTCCCATTATTGGATATGCCTCAACAAGCGCCTCCCCTTCAGCATGCTCAAATTTAGGGATTTCAGGCCATTGCTCTTCCTTCCAGCCAATATTCTCCCTTAGCCATTCCCTGCATTTTTCATTTCCCTGCTTTATTGATTCCAATTCTTCCTGAGTAAAATCTGCTGCCGAGCCCATTTTTATTCCCCCTATTTATGCATTGCCTCTTCCTTTCCCTTTGCGCGTTTTCTCTCCTCTTCAATTTTCTTCTGCATCTCCGTTTTTTCAATTTCCTTTCCCGCAAGGGAATTCAGATTCTTTATCTTCTCAAAAACAATTGCCAGGCATTCATCAACGGCCTTCTTCCAATCATCAGTCTCAACTACCGGAATGTTATATTCCCTTGCTTCCCTTTCCAAATTCTTCTGGAAAAGCGCGTATGCATCCAATGCATCAAGCAATCTCTGCGCCCCACCCTTCAAATGCGTGTTTTTTATCCTGTTTTTTATCCTTTCTTCCCAGATTTTTTTTTCTTTGATTGTAAGAACAATCGGAATAAAGCTCGGATGCTTTAATGTGTCTTCGTGGTACTGGCTTGGAAGAAAGTGCAGATACTCATAAACCATGCTCTCTCCGTCCCTTATGCCCCTATCAGCCACAAGCCTCTCCATCGCCTGATTTGCAATCTTTGCCTGCGCATCAAACCCCTTGACCATATTCTCTTCAGTTTTTTCCCCGAACAGTTTCCATGATTCATAGATTGAAACAAAAAAGGCAGGCTCCTTCTTCTCATCAATAAATTCCCTCAAAGAAGCCCTGAAGGCATCCCCGCCCATTACATTTCCCAAGCCAAAAGCAGTTGCAATTTCTCTTGCCATAGTTGTCTTTCCAATGCAGGGCATTGCTGCAATTAACGGAAGAATAGGCTCCTTCAGCTGCTCAGAAGAGGCAAGTTCTTTGTATTTTTTGAAATTATTATACCTGCCCAAATACTTCTTTCCCTTTTCCTCCAAAGCCCTTTCAATATTGCCGGAATTTAATACCTGGCCAATCTCTTTCAAATTCAGGCCAGTGCACAAAACCAGGCAGGTCTTTTCATTATAAGCCAGGCAATCATCATAAATCATTTTTCCATCCTCCCTATTTGCTTTCAATTACCTTTGCTCCGCTTGCCACTTTGTATTCTATCGGCTTCTGCCCGCGCTTTTTAAGCTCTTCAAGCACCCTTTCAGCATAGGGCTCAAATGTAATTGCATTTATTACCCTTCCTCCCCCCGCGGTCCAATAAACAGGTAGTCCCGAAGCGCGGATTTCCTCAACATCTATCACAGCCAGCATCATCTCCTTTCTCCTGCATCTTTTGCCGCTAGACTCAATCAAATAATGCGCATTTGCGCAATTCTCCTCAGCATTTGACAAAACCCTTTTCCAATCCTTCTGCGCAAGCCCCTCCTTGATTTCTTTTACCCAATAAGGCACTCTTTTCATGCGCATCTCCCAATAAGGGCTTGCCTTGCACATGTCAAATATTTCCTGCGCGGAAACCCTTGTTTCATAATTAAATCCCATCGCGAATATTCTTAAATCCTTGAGTTCTGTTTCAGATGCAAGCAACAATCCGTTGGGATTGCCCCCTGAAACAACATACATATTCATGCCCCCAAAAACACTCCTTATTGCGCTTTCGCTTATTCTATTTCCTAATTCTGCCAGTCTCTGCCTTGTAAATTTTGTTCCAAACATTTCATCCAATGCAACAACCAATGCAGCAGCGCCGGAATCGCTAGAGCCAGAAAATATATTGTAATTGTTTGATTCAATGCGCAATCCTGCCTCCTGCTTGCTTTCTTTCATGAATTCCCCTGCAACTGCTTTTATGTCACTCATGCGCCTTTCATCGTTCATTGGTTTTCCTTCAAGAATGAAGCTTATTCCCTCTTCTTTTGGAACTGCCTCAACAGTTGTTTCGCTCCCTGTTTTTTCCTCCAAATCAGTAACTGCAAGCCCCATAGTATCGTGCAATGGCACGCGCTCCTCATCAACAGAAGCAACAAAAATTATTGGGATTGTCGGATATGCAACAGCTTTTACAAATTTCTTCATATTAACACCCTATAAAAACATACTTACAATAATCATTATTATAATAATGTTTTTACTCTATAATCTTGAATTTATACCCGTATGCAATTGCGCCTTCCTTGTCATTGTCCGCAATCTTCCTGAAGCACTTATCCACTTTCGCGCCAATCCTTATTTTTTCCCTTTTTGAATCAACAATCTGGCTCAGTATTTTCGCACCGTTATCCAGCTCAATTAGCGCGAGGAAGTAAGGCGCCTCATTTTCAAATCCCTCAGGCGCCACAAAAACCTCGGTGAATGAAATTATTTTCCCGGTGTGCGGCATCTCCTGCACAACAAGCCTGCCCTTTCTCCTGCATTTCGGGCAAACAGGCCGCGCTGGGAAGTATGCAGAACCGCAGTTCTCGCAGAAATTCCCCAATAAATTATAGCGCTCGGGATAATTCCTCCAGACTAATGGAACAGTCATCTTTTCCCCTCCAGTTTCCTGAAGATGTGCACAACTGCTGTTGCGCCGCTCCCTCCCACATTGTGTGTCAATCCGATTTCAGCCTCTTTCAACTGCCTTTCCTTTGCCCTTCCCCTTAATTGATAGTAAGCCTCAATGGATTGTGCGATTCCTGTCGCTCCAACAGGATGCCCCTTTGCCTTCAGGCCCCCTGAAGTGTTTATTGGTATGCGCCCATCAATTGCAGTTTCCCCGTCCTCAGTTGCCTTTCCCCCGCTGCCCTTATGCACAAATCCAAGGTCCTCAATTGCAAGTATTTCCGCAATAGTAAAGCAATCATGCACTTCCGCAAAATCAATCATGTCAGCAGTAATTCCTGCCTGCATGTAAGCGCCCTTTGCTGCTGCCAAAGTTGCTTTCAATTCTGTAAGCACAGCCCTTCCGCTAAGCGCAAGCGAATCGCTTGCCTGCGCGCTTGCAATTATTTCCACAGGGTTTTCGCAGAACTGCCTTGCCTTCTCGCTCTCGCACAAAATAATTGCCGCAGCCCCATCAGTTATTGGAGAGCAATCCAGCAACTTAAGAGGGGAAGCAACATATCCGGAATTCATTACCTGCTCAAGGGAAATTTCCTTCCTGAACTGCGCATAGGGGTTGTTAACCGCATTTTTATGATTCTTCACTGAAACGCTTGCAAGCTGCTCCTCTGTTGTTTTGAACTCATGCATGTGCCTTCTTGCCATGAGCGCATAAAGCGCAGGGAAGCTGGCCCCATGGAACAATTCGGTTTCCTGGTCCCCCGCACCCCCAAGAGCAATTGCCGCCTCTTCTGTAGAGATTTCAGTCATCTTTTCAATTCCGCCAACAGCAACAACATCATGCGCGCCCGAAGCAATTGCAAGATATGCGTTGCGCAGCGCAACTCCCCCCGAAGCGCACGCGGCCTCAAGGCGTGTAGAAGGAATTGGATTCAATCCCAACTGGTCTGCTATCAGCGCGCCAATATGCTCCTGGCCAATAAAGCGCCCAGAAGCCATGCATCCCCCATATGCTGCCTGAATGTCCTTTCCCTCAATCCCAGAATCTTGAATTGCTTTAATTCCTGCCTCTGCAATAAGTTCGCGGAAGCTCCGCTCCCAATGCTCCCCGAATTCAGTAAGCCCAGCGCCGATTATTGAAACGCTTCTCATTTTTTCACCATTTAATTCCTTTTTCTTTTGCAATTTTCTTAATTATTTCAACAGCCTTTGCATCTGGCTTGGCCCATAGCTCCGAAAGAACCTGTACTTTCCTGGCATTTTTTTCTCCCTATAATGTTTTAATCTTTCTCCTGTGCTTTATGTATGTCGCATAATCAACATACTCCTTGTTCTCCGCCATTTCAAATACGCTCTGCTTTGCGCGCTTCTTTTCAATGTTCCTTGTTGCCGTTATTGCAAACGCATCGCTTCCAGCCCCAGACCCATAGCTTACTGCAAGTATTTTCGCCCCTGGCTTTGCAACATCCAGAATGCTGCACAGCCCAATCATTGTTGCCCCTGAATACGTATTCCCTATTATCGGGGTTAAAAGCCCCTGCTTTATTTTTTCCTTCTCAAACCCGAGGATTTGCGCAGCCCTTTCCGGAAACTTCCCATTCGGCTGGTGGAATACAGCATAATCAAAATCCTTTGCTTCCAATCCTGTTTTCTTCATTATTCCCTTTGCAGCGGAAATTACATGCTTGAAATATGCAGGCTCGCCAGTAAATCTTCCTGCGTGCCTTGGGAATTCCGCGTGCTGCCTTCTCCAGAAGTCTGGGGTATCAGTGGTAAATGAATAAGTGTCATTAATTTCAGCAATGATTTCATTTTCATCCCTTCCCACAAGTATTGCGCCTGCACCGCTCCCTGCTGTAAACTCAAGCGCATCATTGGGGCGCGCCTGCGCAGTATCGCTCCCGATTGAAAGCCCATACTCAATCATTTTGCTCCCCACAAGCCCCATGCATGCCTGCACTCCTGCCGTGCCCGCCTTGCACGCGAACTCAAGGTCAGCAGCAGTCAGTTCAGGGCCTGCATTTATTGCATCCGCAACAATTGAAGCGGTCGGCTTTACAGCATAGGGCTTTGATTCAGAGCCAACATAAATTGCGCCAATCTTCTGCGCATAAATCCCAAAATCCCCAATTGCCTTTCTTGCGGCTTCCACTGCAAGCGTGCAGGAATCCTCATCAAATGCCGCAACCGCTTTTTCAATTATCCCAAGCCCTGAGGAAATTTTTACAGGGTCTTTTCTCCATACCTTTGCAATTTCCTCAACCTTTATGCGCATCAGCGGGATTTCCACCCCATAACCAACAATTCCCACAACCATTATTCTCCGCTCCGCTTTCTTATTTCCTCTAAAATTTCCTTTGCCCTGTCCGCCTTCACGCAGTGCTCCTCGGCAATCTTCTGCGCAACAATGTCAATTTCATTTCCTTTTGCTCCGGCAAGAACAGCTATATTTTTCGCATGCAGTTTCATGTGCCCCCTCTGAATTCCCTCGGTTGTAAGCGCGCGCATCGCAGCGAAATTCTGCGCAAGCCCCGCGGAAGCCAGAACGCACGCAAGCTCGGAAGCGCTTTTCACTCCAAGGATTTTCACGGCTATCTGCGCAATCGGATGTGTTTTTACTGCCCCTCCCACCAATCCAACAGCCATGGGCAATTCAATCTCCCCGACCAAATCCCCATTTTCATTTTTATTATATCTTGTAAGCGGCTTATAAGTTCCGGAAATTGCAGCAAATGAATGCGCCCCCGCTTCCAATGCCCTGAAATCCTGGCCGCACGCGATTGCAACAGCATCAATCCCGTTCATTATCCCCTTGTTATGGGTAGTGCACCTGAAAGGATCGGCATCAGCAAATGCATAAGCATCCAGCATTGCATCCACAACTTCCTCCCCCTTCATGTTCCCTTTAACGCTTTTCTCAAGTTCCTCTTTTTTCCAGATTGCTTTTGCCCGCGCCTTCCTGTAAATTGCCAGATTGCTTATTATGCGCATTCTCGCTTTCGCGCCCGCGCCAGCAATTTTCTCCAGCTCAGGCGCAAGCGCCTCGCACATTGTATTTACTGCATTCGCGCCCATAGCATCCCTTACATCAACAAGCAGATGAACTATTATTAATTTCCCCCTTATTGAATTTACAACCCTCACTTCAATATCCCTCGCGCCCCCGCCGAATTTTACGAGCATCGCGTCGCACGCGCTTGCCTTCCCAATCAATTCCCGCTTATTGCGCATTATTTCTTCCGCAGCCTTCTCAGGCTCCTTCGCATTTACAATCAGCATCTGCCCAATCATTATTGGCAAATCGCTTTCAGCCTTGAATCCCCCGGAAGCCCTGCACAATTTCGCAGCATTTGATGCAGCAGCAACAACGCTCGGCTCCTCAATTGCAAAAGGGATTAAATGCTCCTTCCCATTCACTATGAAATTTGTGGCAATCCCCAATGGTAGTTGAAATGTTGAAACAACATTCTCTATCATGCGGTTTGCGGTTTCAAACTCAAGCGTCCCGAATTTGCGCAATTTCTCAATCTCCTCATCGCCCAACTCAGCAAACTCCTTAAGCGCCTGCAATCTCTCATCAAGGCTCTTTTTGTAAAATTCGCTTATCTCGCTCGTCTTCCGAACCGCGGGAACCAAGGTTCCCCCAGTTTGAGGTTCCTCCTGACCCCTCCTGCTGGTTTCACTCGTCTTCATTTGCTGCCCCCGTTGTTTTCATTCAGCGGCTCCCTGTTATGTAGATATTCATCTATATCCTTTGCAGCCTTGTTCCCGAATGAGATTGCCTCAACAACTGTCCTCGGGCCTGTAACGCAATCCCCTGCCGCAAATACCCCTGAAAGCCTTGTTTTTGTATTGTCTTCAGCCGAAATAAGCCCTTTTCTATGCCCTATCCTATCAAGCAAAAGCTTGCTTATCTTCGGCCTCTGCCCTATTGCCAGAATTGCCTTATCCGCTGGAATTTCCTGCGTTTCCCTTCCCGCCTTGTAATCAACCCTTCCATCCTTCCTTCTGATTTTTACAGCATTCGCGATTTTAACTGCCTCCAATTTCACATTTCCGAAAAACCCAATTGGAGTATATCCAAACAAGAATTTAACCCCCTCCTCCTCAGCCTCATTGAGCTGCATCTTCCCTATTACTGACTCTTCAGCGCCTTCCCTTGTAATTATTGTTGCCTCGCCCCCAAGCCTTACTACTGTGCGCGCAGCATCAAGCCCCACAAACCCAGAGCCTATAATGGCAACCTTCTCCCCCTTGTTTATTACGCTCTCCCCAAGCTGCATATTTACATTCACAAGGAACTTCACCGCAGGAAATATCCCCTCCAAGTGCTTTCCCTCTATCTCAAGCCTTCTCGCTTCTCCCACTCCAACTCCGAAAAACACGGCATCAAACTCCTTCAGGAGCGCATCAAAATCCTCCGCCTCATTCACATGCGCATGCGGCTCAAATTCAATCCCCAAGGCAATAAGCCCCTTAATCTCCTCCTCAACAATGCTTTTTGGCAATCGGAATTCAGGCACCCCGTATTTTATTATTCCCCCGAAGCTCGTTCCAGCTTCCAGCACTTTTACGCTATATCCCAATAATGCAAGCCTTTTCGCAACCGTAAGCCCCGAAGGCCCTGAGCCAATTACAGCAATGCGCTTCCCGCTCTTCTCCTTTTGCAATAGCGTGCTTGCGCTGTTATCAGAAACATACCTCTCCAATGCGCCAATTGAAATCGCATTTCCCTTCGCATTGAGTATGCAGCCCTTCTCGCACTGCATCTCGTGCTGGCATATTCTCCCGCAGACCCTTGGGAACGGATTGCTCCTCTCTATTATTTCCATTGCCTTTCCCTCATTCCCTTCCCTTATTTCCCTTACGAATGCAGGAATGTCAATCCTCACAGCGCACCCGGAAACGCATTTCGGCTCCTTGCAGTCCAGGCAGCGCGAGGCCTCCTCAAGCGCCTTCCCCCTGCTGTACCCAAGCTCCACTTCCCTGAAGGAAGAGATTCTCTCCTCTATGGGCAGCAATGGCATTTTTGTCCTTTCTTCACTCATAAACAGCACCCGGATAAGGGCATAATGCCCTTATAAACCCCAAGTTACTCACAAGGCCCTCTATTTATTGTGCCCCTAAACCTTTTTAAATTACGTTGTTTGTTAAAGTTTAATTCGTCAATTGCCACAAAGCACGCCATTTTCGCCCATTTCGCCCAATTAGGTTTAAATTCCTTTTCCCCTTGTTTTCTTATATCTGATTGTCCTGGTGAGTTATATTGAAAAAATACATTTACTCCTTTGATGAAACCGCCCATGGGAATACCGAAAGCGCGCAGTTGCTTTTAGGCAATAAAGGGGCGCAACTGAGCGAAATGATTTCCATAGGGCTTCCGGTTCCCCATGGCTTTACAATTTCTACGGAAGCCTGCAAGGAATTCTATTCCCTTAACAAAAAATGGCCCTCAGGCCTAAAGGAGCAGCTGCTTGAAAAAATGCGCATTCTGGAAGGGCGCGCAGGCAAGCAGTTCGGCTCAAATTCCAATCCCCTCCTTGTGAGCATACGCTCAGGAAGCTATGTGAGCATGCCAGGCATGATGGACACTGTCCTGAATTTGGGTCTGAATGATGCAACAGCGCAGGCGCTCGCTCTGCAAACAAAGAATGAGCGCATGGCCCATGATTCCTACAGGCGCTTCCTCCAGATGTTCGGGAATGTTGTTCTGGGGATTGGCCATTCCGAATTCGAGTCAATCCTCCAGAAGAAAAAGGAAGAAGTGCACGCAGAATATGACACTGAGCTTGATGCGGAGCATTTGAAGGATATTGTGCAGGAATACAAGGCGCTCGTAAAGGAAAAAACAGGAAAGGAATTCCCGCAGGATGTTCTTTCCCAATTGGAGCTTGCGATAAATGCTGTTTTCAGCTCCTGGAACAATGCGCGCGCAATTTCCTACAGGAGGATAAACCACTTGCGCGGAGATGCGGGCACTGCAGTAAATGTGCAGGCAATGGTTTTCGGCAACATGGGGAACGATTCAGCCACAGGAGTTGCATTTACGCGCAACCCTGCAAACGGCGCAAAGGAGCACTATGGGGAATATCTCCTTAATGCGCAGGGGGAGGATGTTGTTGCTGGAATTAGAACCCCGAAGCACATTGATGAAATGAAAAAGGAGCTTCCCAACGCATATGCAGAACTGCTGAAGGTTTATGCGCTTCTTGATTCCCACTATAAAGATATGCAGGATTTTGAATTCACAATTGAAAGGGGCAAGCTCTATCTGTTGCAAACGCGCTCTGGAAAAAGGACTGCGCACGCAGCAGTAAAAATTGCAGTTGACATGGTTAAGGAAAATCTCCTAACAGAAAGGGAAGCGGTATTGCGCGTGAAGCCCGAAATGCTGGATCAGTTGCTGCACAAGCAATTGGATGAACTTGCAAAAAAGGAATCCGAAGTGATTGCTGTTGGGCTTCCCGCCTCCCCGGGCGCGGCAGTAGGGGTGATTGTATTCTCCGCAGAGCGCGCGGTTGAATTCTCAAAGAAGGAGCCCCATGCAAGGCTCATACTTGCAAGGCCTGAAACATCCCCCGAGGATATTGAGGG
>JAGVWD010000002.1 GCA_018304445.1 Candidatus Iainarchaeum sp.
AATTCCTCAACCTTAAGAGCGCCGGCCTTCTGCTTTAATTCAGGCAGGATTTCCCTGAATCTCTGCTCCTTGTATTTAAGCATGTCAAGAAATGTTTCCGGAGGTTCTGCCCTGAAGATGCGCTCTTTTCCAACAATTATGAAACTGGCAATGCCCTTCTCAATCAGCTTGTCAAGCGTGTTGTAAACTGTTGCCTTGTGCAGGGCTGTTTTCTTTATTATCTGCCCTGCCCCGCTCGTGCCAAGGCCAAGCAGCGTGAGATATACCTTTGATTCTATTTCTGTCAGGCCCAAATCTTCAAGGACTGAAATATCCATGAAATAATCCTAAACAAAAAACCTTTTAAACAGTAGTCATAAATTTGACTACCCTTATAGATAAAGTTGCTCTGCAGCATATCATATTATGAAGAACGCAGAACACACGCATCTGGAAGAAACTGTAAAAACAGGCGGAAGCGACCTTGCGGTTTTATGCAATGAACTGAAGAAACTTGATCTGGATGTGATTACATTCTTCAAATATCTCAGGTTTTTATACCTTAGGAAGAATATCAGGGGAAAGATAAACACGCACCTAGAAGAGATTCTCGGCTCCGAAGAATTTGCCCCGGAGATAAAGCCTGGAAGCGAAAAAGAGGGGAAATTGCGCAGATTTATTTCAAAAAACAAACTAGATTGGGGAAATATCGATTTCCACCTGAACTACAGGCTGACCAGCGCAGAGGAATTGCTTGATATACTGAAAATAAACGGCGGCCTGAAAAAGGTAATAAAGCGCGGCTATGCCATGTCTATAATGCCCTTGAATATTGTGACAGAAAATCCAGAACTACTGAATAAATTCATTCCAAAGGGGGATTTCTTCACGGAGCATTATGCCAAGCACCGGGACCCCTATGCAATATTCTCCGAAAAGGCAAAGATTGTGAAGAAAGGCCACTATCTCGCTTCCCAAAAATTCAAGAGAAGTATTCTAATGAATATTACCTCAGCTTGCCCTATTGGCTGTGTTAGCTGCTACAAGGGGGAATTCACCAGAGTCAGGGGAAGGAAATTCTACACAAACCTCTCAAAAGCGGTTAATGTGCAGTCGAAACTGCTTGTTGAACATTTAAACAAGCACCCTGAGATAAAATTAGTTGTGGTATCCGGGGGAGAACCTCTTCTGCTGAGCAATGAAGGAATCAAAAAGATGCTTAATTACTTTGAAAGGGCCAGACACCTTGCCGAATTCAGGATATGCACAGGCACTATTTTTCAAGGATTGCCCTTCAGGATAGATGATGAGCTGCTTGATGCTTTGTGGGAATTTGAGAATAGGCTGGGAATAAAAGTTACTTTTAGTGCGCATTTGAGCCATCCTGCGCAGTTCACGCCAGAGGCTTTGATTGCAATAAGTAAAATAACCCGCAGGGGTTTTCCAATAAATACTCAAGTGCCATTGCAGGGGGGAGTAAACATATTCATCAATGATTTCAAGAAAACAATGAATACACTTTACAAACTTGCTGAGCTGCAAGGCATTAATGGCTGCAGACCATATAAGTATATTCTGGATATGAATGTTGGCAGCTTGGAATATTCTGTACCATTGGAATTCATGTTGAAAGTGTTAGCGGAACTTAAGTACAGAATAGACCATCCTTGGCCAGAAACATGGCAACCTGTTTCCTATACTATACTGTGCAAGGAGGGGAATGTCCTTTTATCCCCGCACATGCTGCTCTGCATGAACAAAAAGATAAGCAAATACAAGAACGCTGTGGAATATTACCTTCCTGTTCCTGCAGGCGAAGGCAGATGGAAAATTATCAAATATGCTGAACCTCTGCTTGAAGGTTACAATGATGACCCAAATAGCCTTAAAAGCCTGGACGAGAAATATATTACTGCGCTAAAAAGCAAAATTGAAAGGGGAGAGGACAAAAATGCAGGCGAATTTGGTTATTAGGAATGGGGAATTGATTGCCAAGGAAGAGGCGAACATCTCCATCTACAACAAGGCATTCTTCTTTGATTTTGCGGTTTATTCCAACATAAAGGTCGTTCAGGGAAAAATGTTCATGCCTGAGCTGGAGATAGAAAAGCTTTTTGAATCAGCAAGAATAATAGGGCTTGAGCACAATTTCACAAAAGAGAACATACTGGAATGGATGAAAAAATTAATTGGAGCCAATAAGCTGAAGGATGCATTGGTTAGGGTTCTGCTTGTTGGCGCCGAGAAGGATTCCGAACCAGCCTTGTTTTTGTTTCCTGTGGGTCTGACAT
This sequence comes from Candidatus Iainarchaeum sp., assembly GCA_018304445.1. Next base: position 2,271 of record JAGVWD010000002.1, read on the forward strand.
TTTATCCGGATAAATTATATAGCCAAGGTGCAAAGCTTATAACATTTGCAGGCGAGCGTTTATTTCCAACCGCAAAAACAATGGACTTGCTGCTTGGATATGTTGCCTACAAGGAGGCTGTGAAAAAGGATGCAATTGATGCTTTATTGATTGATGGGCAGGGAAACATAGGGGAAGGGACAAGAAGCAGCTTTTTTGCAATAAAGGGAAACACCCTTATAATGCCGCCAAAGAAAAAGGTTTTGGAAGGTACAACTAGAAAAATTATCTCAGAAATTGCGCCGAAAATTCTTGATGTAAAAGAAGAGGACATTCCACTGAAGAAAATCAGGGAATATGATGAGCATTTTATAACAGGCACAACGCTGAATGTAATGCCTGTTAGGCAGATTGATGAAATTGTTTTAAGAGAAAGCGCAGGGGAAAAGACAAAAGTGCTTCAGAAGCTGTTTGAGGAATACTGCAAGGCACTTGCGCATTAGTTGCTTTTTTATTCCTTTGTCTGCGCAATTATTTCATGCGGCTTGAAATTGAAAAGGGTTTGCAGGGCGCAATAAAGCAGATTAAGGCGCTAAAGCAGAAGCCCAAGTTGATTGCAGTTCAAATCCCTGAGGGATTGAAAACCCGCGCGCTTGAGATTGCTGATAAAATTGAAAAGAACAGCGGAGCAGAGGTTGTAACATTTGCAGATCCCTGCTTCGGCGCATGCGACCCTGCTGATGTGCGCGCAAGGCAACTGGGCGCCGATTTGTTGGTGCATTTCGGGCACACTAAAATGCTCAGTTCTGAAATTCCTGCAATTTATGCCCCGCTGGGCTACGAGTTCAATGAAAATGAGCTGGCGGGAAAAATTGCTGAAAAATTGAATGAAGTTTCCTTCAAAAAAATTGCATTGTGCGCAACCGCGCAGTATGCTGAAAAATTGGGAGAAATAAAGAAAGTTCTGGGAAAGAAGGGAATAAAGGCTGAAATTGGAACTGGGGGAAAAAGGGTTGCGCTTGCAGGGCAGGTGCTGGGATGCAATTATTCTGTTTTGGGCAGGGCAGCGGAGCAGGCAGATGCGGTTGTATTTGTCGGGGATGGGCTGTTCCATCCGCTTGGAATCTCCTTCAGCATCAGCAAGCCTGTGCTTATTGCGAATCCGCTTGCGGAAAAGGTCGAAGAGATGCAGAACCAGAGGAACATGTTCCTGAGAAAGAGATATGCGGCAATCGCGCTTGCAAAAAACGCAAAAGTCTTCGGGATTATTGCGAGCACAAAGAGGGGGCAGATGAACATGCGCAAGGCGCTTGAAATAAAGAAGGAAATTGAAAAAGAAGGAAAAAAGGCATATTTGATTGCGGGCGATTTGGTAAAAATGGAATACCTGCTCGGAATGCAGCTTGATGCGCTTGTATGCACGGCATGCCCGAGAATTGCGCTTGATGATTCAATTTTGTTCAAAATCCCCATAATAACCCCGAATGAGCTGGAAATCGTTTTCGGAAAAAGAGTCTTAGAAAATTATAAATTTGAGGAATTGGATTAGTATAATCGCAATGTGCAATTTGGGAATTGGAAGTGGAAATTGAAAGGTGTAAATGCTTTTTATGGCACTCCGAAAAGGTTTTAATACCATATTAATATCATATTAATATAGAGTTAATGAGGTGGTGGTATGCCAATTGCAATTGTAAAGCTGGATGAAGAATCCAACAAGGTAATTAATATAATTAAAGTCAAGTACGGCTTGAAAGACAAAAGTGAAGCCATTAACAAGATGGCTGAGGAATATGAATATGAGGTACTAGAGCCTGAACTCAGGCCAGAATATGTAGAAAAACTTGGAAAAATTGAAAAAGAGAGACTGGTTGGGGTTAAAGATATTGACGAATACTTTGAAAAATTGCGCAAGAGATGATTTTCTTGTCCTACAAACTGGAAATCAGAAAGCATATGGAAGAAATATTTGAAAAGGTGGCGAAGAAAGACCATGTGCAAGAAAGGGCGATAAAAAACAAGATAAAGCAGATTCTTGAAGATCCTTATAGATTCAAGCCATTAAAAAGGCCAATGCAAGGCAAAAGAAGGGTTCACACTTTTGGACCTTTTGTATTAGTTTATTCCATACAGGAAAATGAAAAGTGTGTTGTAATAGAAGATTATGACCATCATGACAGGATATACAAGTAAATGCAATAATCCTGTTAAGAATTCCTATAATAAACCCTAATGAACTGGAAATCGTTTTCGGGAAAAGAATCCTGGAAAATTACAAGTTTGAGGAAGTGGATTAGAGTTCCTCTGGCACATCATTCTCTGCATCTGCACTTTCCACTATTGTTCCCTTGAATTCCTGCCCGCGCACTGCCGCCTCAAGGTTTGCTGTGTCTTCTGCATTTAAAACAAAAGTGCGGATTTTGCTGCGCTTGAGAAGGAGCGCGCAGGGAATGTCAAGGACAACATTCTGCCCAGGCTCTGCGCTTTCCCCTGCGGAGCGCATAATCACTGCCAGCAATTTTTCGTGTGACATTTTTGGAATCAGTTTTGCACTTCTGCTTATTCTCGGGTCCAGATTGTAAATTCCGTCAACATTTGTGATATTTATGAATGTCGCATTCAAGTGCTCCGCTAAAACTGCCGCAACCGCATCTGTTGTGTAGCCGGGAATAATTCCCCCATATACCGGGATTTTCCCCGCATCAATTATCTCTCGCGCGCGGAGCAAATCGCTTAAAACAACTGGAAATGCCCTGTCAAGCGCATTAATTACAAGCATTGCGTTTGCGCGGGTTATTTCAATCCCAATCAAGTCCTGCAGAAAGCGGTTTGAGCCAAGCGCCTTTACCGCGCTTGCATAATCCCTGCAGGTTTTTCCCCCGCCCACAGACAAAGCGAATTTATAACCTTCGCTATAAAGGTTATTTATGGAATTGCATATCTTTCCAATTAGCGCGGTATTGATCTTGTCAGGCACAATTGAAGAGCCGCTTACTGAAAGCACGAAGGTCTGATTTGAGGGGCCCGCGCCCTGATGTTGCTGCGCCGGCTCATTGTAATTCTGGAACATCTCAAACATCTTTGCAGCCCTTTTGTTTTGCTGATAATTAATGGGAAAGGTAATATAAAAACATAACCTAAACCCAAAATATAAAAATCAAGAAGCAGTAATGATGAATATGAAGGAACTTGAGAAGATTGACGAGGCCGAGGCGGCAGTATTCAAGAAAAAACTAAAGATGCTCAAGGCATTCAAGGGAAAGGGGACTGAATTGATTTCCCTTTACCTGCCTCCGGATGTGGACAGAAGCCTGGTCATGAGCCAATTGACTGAGGAAACTTCCCAGAGCTCCAACATAAAGAGCCCTACAACGCGCAAAAATGTGCAAGGGGCTCTCAGAAAAATATCAAATTTCCTCAAAAGGATAAATTTCCAATTGCCCGAGAGGGGGTTGGTGGTATTCTGCGGAAATATTTCAGAGCAGGAGGGAAGGAGCGACATAACCCTCTTTACTGTAAGGCCGCTGAGGAGACTGAAAGTAAAATTGTACTGGTGCGATTCGCAATTTCACTTGGATCCCCTTGAGGAAATGGCAGCGCCCTCGGAAATTTATGGATTGGCAACACTTGACAAGCGCGAAGCGACATTTGCTGCGCTTGTGGGCAAGAAATATGAGGTTCTTGGGAGAATAACCTCCGCAGTTCCTGGGAAAGTGAAGGCCGGGGGATTTTCAGCGCATAGGTATGAGAGGCTGAGGGAGGAAGCAACGCATGACTTCTTCAAGCGCATTGCTGAAAAAATGGGCGCAATCTATCTTGTGTATGGGAATAAGATGAAGGGCATAATTATCGGGGGCCCTGGGGCAACAAAAAATTATTTTCTGGACCAGGACCTTCTTGATTACAGGCTTAAGGGGATGGTCCTCGGAACACTTGACACTTCCTACACTGATGAGTCAGGAATAAGGGAATTGTTCCAGAAAAGCGAGGAAATACTGAAAAGCACTGAGGTAATGAAGGAAAGGCTTGCTGTGAATAATTTCCTTCAGGAAGTTGTGAAGGGCGCGCTTGCAACCTATGGGCAGAAGGAGGTGGAGCAGGCGCTTGCAGAGGGAAAGGTAAAAACCCTTCTGGTTTCTGAGGCAATAGATTGGGTTGTTTACAGGCTGCTTTGCGGGCACTGCAATAACTCTGAGGAAATCCTTGTAAAAAACCGCTTCGGGCTGGGCACAACCCCAAAATGCACAAAATGCAATGCCGAGGCCGAAATAATGGAGGAAGTGGATTATGCAGACTGGCTGCTGGAAAAGGTGCATAAGATTGATGCGGAAATGAAATTGATTTCAACTGAAACAGCGGAAGGGGAACAGTTCTACAAAACCTTCGGCGGCTTGGGCGCAATACTGAGATATAAATAATTGTGGACTTGAAAAATATGGCAAAACGGAACTTTTGCAGCAGGGCGTGCCAAAAGGAATTATAAATAATTATGGATTGGCAAGAACACAAATAATGTCCGGCAAAAGGGTTTTTCTTGGCATTGATAAATCAAGGAGAAAATATTTTGGAGAAATGGTTTTAAATGCAGAAACCGGAAAATATGTGCCTGCAATAATTATAGCAGAAAAGAAGTGATATTTTGAGCGCAATAACCCATTATTCGACTTCCACTTCTGGAATTGGCGGAGTTCTGAGGAAGCGCATTGCTGATTTCATTGTGGAGGAGATTGCGTCCGAGGATGAAATTTGTGAAGTTGGGGTTTTTACTGATTCTGAGAAAAAAACGCTTGATAAAAAATGGCCTGCACCGCTTGTTGATGAAAGGGTTAGGGAAAACCAGTTGATCCTTAAGATGGAGAAATTCAATGTTGATACCGCAAACGCGCTCAGGAGAATTGCAAGGGCGCTGCACACAAGCAGGAAAAGGATTGGGTTTGCGGGGATGAAGGACAAGCGCGCAATTACCTGCCAGCGCATTTCGGTATGGAAGGCTGATGTTGAGCTGCTGAAGGCCTTTGATTCGCGCTATATTGATTTGAGGGAGGCGCAATGGGCTGATAAGAGGATTGAAATCGGGGATTTGATCGGAAATAAATTCACAATAATAGTGCGAAATATTCAATTGGGGAAGGAGGAACTGGAAAAGCGCATCAATGCGTCTTTTGGGGAAATGAAAAACGGGATTGCGAATTATTTCGGGGAGCAGCGCTTCGGGGGCATCAGGGGAATTACGCATCTTGTTGGAAAGGAGTTCATTTTGGGGAATGTTGAGAATGCGGTAATGCTCTACTTGACAGCAATTGATGAAAGGGAAGAGGAGGACATTAAAATCGCAAGGAAGAATCTTGCGGATACCAAGGACTTTTCCCGCGCGATAAATGAGTTCCCCCCTAAATACAGGTATGAGAGGATAATTATCCACCATTTGTGCAAATACCCCAAGGATTTTGTCGGGGCTTTTTCACGCCTGCCAAAGTCCCTTACTTACATGTTCACGCACGCGTATCAGAGCCATCTGTTCAATCAGATAATAAACAAAAGGATTGAAACCGGATTGGGCCTGAATGCGAACGGGGGGGATGTGCTTGAGAACGGGGTTGCAACAGCGCAGCTTTTCGGGTTTGAATCAAAATTCTCGGAAGGGAAAATCGGGGAAATTGAGAGGGAAGTGCTTGCAAAGGAGGGGATAAAGCCGGAAGACTTCTACATAAAGGAATTTCCGCAAATAAGCTCCAAGGGCGCAAGGAAAGCAATACTGCTGTTCTCGGAGGACTTGAAGCTGGAGGAAATTTCAAATGATGAGTATTTTGAGGGCGCGCTGAAGGCAAAAATCTCATTCAGGCTTGATAAAGGGAATTACGCAACAACAGTACTGCGCGAGCTGATGAAACCCGAGCAATTAAAAGATGTTCAGGAAAATAGATAAGTATGGGCGCATTTGAAATTGCAATCCTTGCAATTGCTGTTTTTTTAATTACTGTAATTTGCGAGGCGCTCTGGATTAAATTTGCTAAAGCGCGCGGGCTTGTGGGCTTGGACTGGGCAAAGAAGGGAAGGGTGTTGCTTTCCGAAGGGGGCGGGATTGCAATGCTGCCAGGAATATGGTTTGCAATCGCCTTCCTGTTTTTCGGCTCCGGGAATTTCAATTATATTGCATGGGGATTGCTGCTGAGTATTTTTGCATTTATCGGAATAATTGATGACACGAAGCACAAGTTCCTCAAGAAGGCGCTTTCATGGAAGAAAAGGGCAATTGCAATTGCCGCTGTCTGCCTTGCGTTTGCGGGAATTTATTTCTGGAATCTGGGGATTTTGTGGATTGCGCTTGTGGCGCTTTACATCGCGGGAATCGCTTCCTTCCAGAACACTTTTGCGGGATTGAACGGCTGGCAGGGGGGGAGCGCTGCAATAATTGCAGTGGCATCCGCGCTGATTGTTGCAAAGGAAAGCCTTGGGGCTGTTTGGCTTAATGCAATTCTGATTGCAGCAATCCTTGGTTTTCTCATGTGGAACAAATTCCCTGCGAGGGTATTTGAGGGGAATTCGGGAACCCTTCTTATCGGAAGCGCAATTGCTGGAATTTTCATTTTGAATGGGAAAATTGGGCTGATGGCCTTTTCATTGCTTTTCTTCCTGCCGCACATGTTTGAATTCCTTGTCCTGAAATTAATGCTCTCAAAGGCGCGCGATCCCGGGCAGATGAGGCAATTGCCCTACAGGGTCCTGGAAAACGGAAAAATCGCGATTCCTGAATATGCGAAGGGAAGGGTCCAGTATGATTTTGCGAAGATGCTGATAAGGATTTTCGGGCCGTTGCGCGAATGGGAAATAGTTGCAATAATATGGGCAGTTGTTGCGGTTAATTCCGCTTTCTGGCTTTTGCTATTTGGCTTTGTGTAATTTTCCGTTCCTGTGCATCGCATAGAGTATGAAGCTCATCGCAATCCCCGCAATTGTGGGGACAACAAGCCTTGCGACATCATAAACAATAAGCACAGCGCCAATCTGCGGAGCGGTGAGCGTAATATAAGGGCTTACAAGGCTGTGGACTGACAGATATGCATAGCCGAATATTTCCACAATCCCTATTCCCCTTGGAAGGAAGGGCGTTCTCTCCAGAATTGAAACAAGAATCATCAGCACAATAACGGCCTGCAGCTGAAGGTAAATTCCCAAAGACATGAAGGAAAACTGCAGGGCGAGGAATTCAAAAAACAGGGAAAGGAAAGAAAGCGCAAACACAACTGCAAATGATTTGGGCTTGATTTTTTGAAGGTAATTGGAATAATCAGCGAAGAACTTCCCCAATGCTGCGAACTGCCTGAAGGTTTTTGAAATTAATGCAAAGAAATTTGAGATGCGCATCCCTATGCCTTTCTGCAGCGGCATCAGGAACAGGCAGGCGGCAATTACGATAATTACAAAACCCGAAAACAATCCTGCTGTAAGCAGCAGCCCGAGCTTTGTGTTAAGTAGATAGAGGAAAAACACAACTACAAAAACAATTGCAAGGATTGAGAACTTTATGCCCTTTGCAATCATGCTTGCGGAAACCGAATCCGAATATGAAACCGCAAAATAGTCCTTGAGCCTTATGCTCCTCAGCGCTTCCGCCCCCAACTGAACCGGGGTTAGGGCGCCGTAAAGGGCAGCTATCCCGACGCCAAGCAGCTTTGGGTAGGGTATTTTTGAGCGCTTTTTAATGAGGAATGCCCACGAAATAAGCCATATTGCAATGGAAACTATGTAGAAAATACAAGCCAATATGAAGAATTTAAGGTCAATAACATTCAAAACAGCCCCTGCGTTGGTTAGAACTACCACTAAGCCAAATACTGCAGCAAGGGCAATAAGGCTCAGGAGCGATTGTTTGAGATACGAGGCCATTGCTAAGCCCCCCCAAGGCGCTCATTTATCTGCCTTATTATGTCCTCGGAATTCGCATACATTGCCTTCAATACAAGAAGGGAAAGCCTTTGCATGCTGCTCAGCTCCTTTGGCTCTATTGTAATTTTATCCCCGTCCAGAATTACCCTCGGTTTTGAAAGCCAGGGGTTTATGCCCTCTATGAGGATTTTTACGCTGCGCTTTCCTGAAAGCATTTCATTGCATTCTGCTGAGGTTATGTTCCTTGCGATGTTCCTGTTCCCATCGTTTGTTGAGCAGTAGCGCAGTTCCCCTGCGGAATCCACTATCCTGAGCAGCGTAATTGCCTCCTTTTTATTTGCAACAAGAATTCCTGTAAATGTTGTCAGCGCGGAAGTCATGAAGGGGAGCGCGCTCCCCTTCTCCTCAAATTCCGGGGAAATTATGAAGGAGTTTTTTGAGCCCAGGGTTTTCAGCACCTGCGCCGGCTCCGCGGAATTTGAGAAAAATTCAATGCCTTCCTGCTCAAGGCTGTATTTGTATGGGTTGGAATAAAAAAGGAGGAACACGGCAATTGAAAACAGCGCAATCAGGATTAGAACAAGCACTGTAATGGAAAAGGCATTATTTTTTGGCTTTGGATTTTCTGATTGTTCCATATCTCTCATTCAGATTACAATCAAAACCAATAAAAATACCAATCCTTTCTTTTTGAAAAAAAGAAAGTCTAGGTTTTACCCAAATAAAAACAGTTTTCAGGGAAAAATAAAAAGAACTGATTTTAAGAAAAGCCTTGCGGCTGCATTGTATTAAAATAAAAGAAAAAGAAAAAAAGAACGGGTTTTGAAGCCCGTTTTTTGTGCTACTTACGCAAGACCTGCGTCCAGTGCGGCAATCAATTCCTTTGCTGCGTTGCCTGTGTCTGAAGCCGTGTATCCTGCCACAACAACATCGCCATCGGCTGTTACATCAACAACCTTGTCGCCTGCTGCTGTCAGCTCTGCCTCCAAGTCCAGGTCCTTTGCCAGCTTGTTGACTTTCCATCCGCCAACAATGATATGCCTGCCTGTTCCTGCGCTTGAATCCGTTACAACCAGGTTGCCGTAGCCTGATGCTACAGAACTGCTTCTAACAGCGCTGCATGTGATGTCGCCTGTTGCGGCGCCGCATGCTCCTGCTGTGTAGGTCAGGTCAGTTACATCTATCTTTGTTCCGCCTGTTGTAGTCTTGGATTCGCCCTTTGCAATTTCAAGGGTTTCTCCTGTTACTGAGGACGTTACATCGTTGCTCTTCACAACAAC
>JAGVWD010000016.1 GCA_018304445.1 Candidatus Iainarchaeum sp.
ATATCGCCATATTCTGCGCGGACCCACCATGGAGTTAAGACTGCTAAAAGAATCAATATGAAAAATACGAGGTTTTGAGAGCGAAAGGCGCCCATTGCTTGAAGGCGGGAGTGGTTTATTAAGTCTAAACCTTTGCCTTTTGGAAAGACCTTAATTATTGGAGCGTTGTCGTCAATTGCATTATGAAAAGATAGCACATCTTCGAGTTTTTCTTTTGGGAGCAGCTCCGCTAGCGCTTGGCCGGTTAGGCTCTTTCCAGTACCTGGATCGCCGATAAGAAGAACGTGCCTGCGCTGCCTGGATGCTTTTTTGATTATGTTAACTGCTTCGTCCTGGCCTATTATTTGGTCGGCGAGCTTTTTGGGGATCTTAATTTCAGATGTATTCTTGAACTTGAGGGTCATGGTAATCTCTTAGGATTGATATGTTTAAAAAAGTTAGCTTTATGGGATTATGCGACGTCATCTTCTGATACTACTACGAAGTCGCCTATCGCGATAACTGACGAGAAGGGTATTAATAACTCTCCATTTGGGTCTTTTTCTAGCTCTAACCCCTCAGTATATGTTGTTGGGTTTCTTAAGATTATATGGATGAGCTCGCCAGTTCTTGTTTCGAATGTGACATTACCTACTTCACCAAAGCGTTTACCTGATTTTGTGACAACTGTTTTGCCAAGAATCTGTTTTGAATATTTCTTTTCTTCTTCTGACATGTTGGTTTAAGCTACTACCTCGTTGTTTATAAATCTTTCCGAAGAGAAAATATTAGATATATTTGTTGAATTTTTGATGGGGGTGACACCTTGTTTTCTTATGGAGGTTGTTTTGTTTGTTTTGTGTTTTATTGGGGTATAGATTGTGATTGTTGTTGAAATTGAGAATTTTTATTTTTTTATTATTTATATTACTTTATAAGTATTTCTATATATTGTTATATGTATTATAAAGTTAGCTTTTTTTCTCAGTTTATTATGCTTATTTGGTTTTTTGAAGATAGAGGAATATCTCGGTTATTATATTCTGATTATTATATTTTATGATATACATATTTTAATTTAGATATTCTATTTGGTTACTGAACAATTTTCAAAAATTCTGAAGAATTTTAGTCTCCATCGGAAATATAGGTGTCGGTTTCCATATTCTACTTACACAATCCTTAAATATTTTCATTGAACTTTCAAAGACCCATGACAAAAAAACTTACTGAATTCTTAGAAAGTTACATCAACAAACAGTCGATTTTCAAGGATAAAAGAGCATTACAGAGCAACTATACACCAAAACGAGCGCCATATCGAGGCGAGCAGATAAACCAGCTAGCCAGCATACTTGCACCGTCCTTGCGAATGGAGAAGCCTTCAAATGTGTTTGTTTATGGAAGGCCAGGCACTGGAAAGACGTTGGTTGCAAAGTATGTTACGCATAGCATAACAAAGATTGCTGAAAAGAACAAGAAGAATGTAACTATTGTTTATTTAAACTGCAAGATGAAAAGGGTTGCAGACACAGAATACAGGCTTGTGGCACAGCTGCTTAAAGGTCTTGGGGTAAGCGTGCCCGATACCGGGTTGCCCACAGACGTGCTTTATCACAAACTCTTCGAAAAAATAGACGAGAAAAGGCAGCACATCATAATCGCACTAGACGAAATAGATTCGTTGGTCAGAAAAACAGGAGACGGGTTCCTTTACAGCCTTACGCGCATGAACAGCGAACTGAAGAACGCAAGCATAACTACCATCGGCATAACAAACGACGTCTTGTTCTTGGAAGGACTGGATGTTCGCGTCAGGTCTTCTTTGAGTGAAGAAGAGCTTGTGTTCAAGCCGTACGATGCGGTACAGTTGCAAGACGTACTACAGGAAAGGGTCTTCGAGGGTTTCCGCGAAGACGTGGTTAGTCCAGAAGTTGTAAGCCTCTGCGCAGCCATAGCAGCCCAGGAACACGGCGACGCAAGAAGAGCACTGGACCTTCTAAGAATAGCAGGAGAAACAGCCGAAAGAAACAACGACAACAAAGTAACCGATCTTCATGTAAATGAGGCGCAGGATAAAATTGATGTTGAAAGAACGATCGAGGTTATAAAAGGCCAACCAAAACAGTCGCAGGCCGTTCTAATAACGATAATAAAACTCATAGAAGCACAGAAAAAACAGGGCAGATGGACTGACAAAAGACTGCTCACAGGCAGCGTATACGAGTCTTACAGGGAAACGTGCGGGAGAAACAACTTAAAACCGCTCACACAAAGAAGGGTCGGCGACCTGATCAGCGAACTTGACATGCTGGGCATCATTTCTACCAAGGTCATCTCAAAAGGCAGATACGGAAGAACACGGGAAATATCGCTCGCGCTTAACGAAACGATAGCCCACAAAGCTGAGAGAATACTAGCAGATAAATTCTATTAGGCTCGTGATCACATGGAAGATATTGTAACAAGGCTTTTCAAAAAAGGCAAGCTCGTTACTCCCGAAGCCCTTGACTACATAAACTCCAAGAAACTGGAAGAGGTACTTCTTAGTGATATCACGGAAACAGTAATAACAAAAGTGGCAATAGAAAAAGCATCAGACATACGGATATTGAAAAACCTTACAAGCAAGAAAAAGGAACTCACGGCAGAAGACTTTACAAACTTCTACAACATCAAACTAGAAAAGATAAGAGAAATAATTTTACAGCGCATACAGAAGAACTTTGTATCAATCAATAAGCTTGACACAACTAGGCAGGAAGTTTATGTAGTAGGTATTGTCAAGGACATTAAGAATAAGGAAAAAACAATAGTGGAATTAGAAGATGTTACAGGCACAGTACAGGTCATACTGGAAAAAACCGCCGACATCGAACTCGACGATGTAATCGCAGTAAAAGCGATCAGCGGCGGGAAAGTGCTTTTTGGCCAACAGGTTATTTATCCTGAAATACCTCTCAGGAAACCCAATACAGGCCATGGCAAGGCATGCTTCATATCAGACCTGCATTTGAATGAAACTCCGCCCCCGGCGTTCGAAAAACTGTTGCAGTGGCTCGAGACGCAGCCAATAGACGCAATTTTTGTTGCAGGCGATATCGGCGAAAAAGATAAATTTGAAGACATGATATCACAATATTGCGCTGAAAAGACAGTATTTGTGATTCCAGGAGAATTAGACAAGGAAGAAGAATACCCCCAGACACCCCTGGAATTTACAAAACGCAACATCATATCATTAAGCAACCCCGCAATGATAGAATTTGGCGGCATAAATATCCTTATTATACACGACATGGAGATGCAAATGCTGAAAAAAAGGTACCTTGGCAAATCAAAACAAATAACACACAGCGATCATCTTGTTTTGGATATAGTACCCGATATTGTCCACTTCGGTCACAGCCATGAACCGCAGGTAACCAACTACAAATCAGTAACCATGGTGAATTCCGGCTCCCTGCTCGGAAAATTTGCCCCGGTCATTATAGACCTTGCTACAAGGGAATCTTTCCAGGATACGTCATGGGACAAGAGTTAGAAAAAGATATGGCTATAGTTGCCCAGCTTAATTCAGGATATTATACAAATTGGCCAGATACAGCTAGCCGAAATCTAATACCTGTTTGTTTGGTTAGCTATAAAACCGTTCCAAACACAAAGATTCCAGTGATTGCAAATGCGCATGCAAATTATCGATGTCGACTATATTTTCAACGGATCAAAACCCGTCATAAGAATTTTTGGCAAAACTGAAAACGGCAATTCTGTTTGCGTCATGTATGACAAATTTCTCCCCTATTTTTATGCGAAAATAGACACGACAGAAAAATTGAAGAAATTGCAAGACATAAAAGAGATAAAATCCGCCGACCAAACAGAAATGTTCACACCACTTGGATACGCGGCACAACCAATGGAACTGGTAAAGATAACGGTTCTTAACCCGCAAGACGTCCCGAAAATAAGAGAGTTAATTGAACAGGAAGGCATGGAAACTTTCGAGTCTGATATAATGTTCAAGTACAGGTTCATGGTTGACCACAAACTAAAAGGAATGCAATGGATAGACGTCAATGCAACAAGGTCGCTGGCAACGACTGTAAAGATCCCGGGATATTACGCCAATTCACTTGAACCGACTGAAAAAATAGAAAATGCCAGCCTAAAGACGATGGCCGTGGACATCGAGTGCCTATTAACGGACAGCACAAAACCAATGGATTCGAAACGCGACCCCATAATCATGATAGCAATGGCGTTCGAGCCGGAATTCAAAGGCAAAAAAACACTGGTTCTGACGGCAAAGCCTACAAAGGAAGCAGACACGTTGGGGTTCCAGGACGAAAGGGAAATGCTTTCAGAATTCTTGAAAATTATCGATGAATACGACCCTGATGTTCTGACAGGCTACAACATCAACGGCTTCGACATGCCGTACATGTTTGACAGACTAAAGAAATTCAACCTTCCCAACACGTTCGGCAGGTGCAAAAACAAAGGCGCGTATACAAGATCGGTCGGGATGCAAGAAAGCAAAGAAACTTCCGTCCCCGGCAGGATTGTGGCGGATTCTTACCAAATAATCAAGCGCGACCCGTGGGTAAAATTCCACAGGTACAACCTGAACACAATAGCACAGAAGCTTCTTCAAGAACAAAAACACGACGTCTCTTTCAAAGAAATGTTTGGATTGTGGAACGGGGACAGGAACGATCTCAAAAGATTCATTGAATACGCAAGAAAAGACGCCGAGCTCGCGCTCAGACTTCTTACTGAAAAAGGGCTTCTGGGCAAATTCTTCGAGCTTTCCAAGATTTCAGGACTCCTGGTGCAAGACTGCCTAGGCGGGCAGGCGCCGCGCGTTGAGATGATGCTGTTGCACGAATTCAAGACAAAAGGTTTTGTAATGCCGTCAAAACCTTCAAAGGCAGAGATGATAAAAAGATCAAAAGAACGAGAGAAAAAAGAACTAAAAGGTGCAACAGTTCTCGAGCCTTACAAAGGCTTGCACGCAGACGGGTGTGTTCTTGTTTTGGACTTCAAGTCGCTTTATCCAAGCATCATGCGAACATACAACATATCGCCAGACACATTACTAAAAACAGAGCAAAACCTGGAGCACACGGAGTCCCCAACCGGCACGAAATTTGTCGTGCCGGCAGTACGTGAAGGCATACTCCCGCATCTTCTGCGCAGGCTGCTTGATGCCCGCGCAAACGCGAGAAAGGAGATGAAATCTTCTCAGGGTGAAACCAGGCGCATACTCAACGCGAAACAACTTGCAATCAAAGACCTGTCAAACAGCGTGTACGGCTATACAGGCTACATAAGGGCCAGGCTTTACATGATCGACGTTGCAAATTCGATAACAGCATATGGGAGAGAAAACCTCGTCAAGACAAAAGGACTTATCGAGGACAGCACCAAGTTCAAGATAATTTATGCAGACACAGACTCGACGTTCATAAAAACGGATTTTACAAATCTTGAAGAAGCAAAAGAGGCCGGAGAAGCCATAGGGAGCTTTGTTACAAAAAATCTCCCCGGCGATTTGGAATTGCAGTTTGAAAAGGTTTACAAGAGTTTCCTAATTCTTTCAAAGAAGCGCTACGCCGGATGGTGTTTTGTTCAGGAAAATGGCGAATGGAAGGACATAATAGAAATGAAAGGGATAGAAACGGTCCGCAGAGACTGGTGTGCGCTCGTTTCAGAGTCTATGGAAGATGTTTTGAAAACAATCCTTAAAGAAGGCGACGTCCACAAGGCAATAGCCTCAATCAAAGATATTGCAGAAAAAATAAAAACAGGCTCAGTGCCGCTGGAAAAACTGACAATTGTAAAAGGAATCACGAAAAGCCCCGAAAATTATGAAGGCATGTTGCCTCATATAGAGCTTGCAAAAAAACTCAAACTCAGAAACCCGCATGAACCGCCAAAAATAGGAGACAGGCTTGGATTTGTTATAATTAAAGGAAACCAACTGCTTTCAAAACGCGCAGAAGACCCCGATTATGTAATCGCCAACAAGCTTCAGATAGACTCTGATTACTACATACAAAGCCAGCTATTCCCGCCGCTCGAGAGGATATTTTCTTCAATGGGTATCGAGAAAAGCGAGATATTTGGCGGCGGAAGGCAAATAACTCTCGGAGAAATCATGAAAGGATTTGTGAAAAAACACGCAGTTGTGGAGCCGGACAACGGGATAGAAGGCTGGGAAAATTTTGTATGTAAAAAATGCAACAAATCTCACCGGAGAATTCCGCTTCAAGGAATATGTGACTGTGGCGGCGAGATACTCATGAGCTACCACGGCTCTGCCAGCGACAAGGTTTTGCTGAAATGATATGCTCTTAATACCCCCACGACCAAAGTCGTGGGTTTCTTGAGCATGTCATCCAGAAAGCATTGAGTTTCATCTGCTGCCTAAAGGCAGCAGTTTTCAATGCTTTCTCGGATAAATATATATAGTTCTCCAGTGAAGAATAAATTATGTCAAACAGGCACATCAAGATAATAAACGGCAGAAGATATTACTACGAGTCTATCAGAAGAGGCAAGAAAGTTACCAGCAGATATTTGGGCCCAGTTGACGAAAGAAAAAGAAAGCCAAGAAAAGTGAATATTCAGCAAACCGAGGAAATAAAACAAGAGAGTCAGCCAGAGAAGCCACAAGAAGAGCAGGAGTACATAGGATAAACTTTTCTCAATAAATGAAAATCTCAGTTACTCTTGAAGATTCAAAACTTCGCATTCCACTATTTTTAAAATCAGTCAGTTATGGTAACTGTATTGTCGGTTTCATTCTGTTCCAGATAAATATTTGTCGGGTCAACCATGGCTCTTACCGTCTGAGTGCCTTGGTTGACATACTGGTATTCAACGTATATAAAAGCCGTCTCGTTTTTAGCCAGAGTAAGAGGAATAACACTGCTAACTTCTGATTCATTTGTGGCATTAAGCTTCCAGTAAACGTCGCTTATTCCGAGTGTGCTGTTGTTTTCTATCCAGAACTCGAAAATCCTTTTAAGTCCGGCGGAATTGAGTATCGTGAGATTCTTCGCGCGAAGATTGTACTTATCTACGGTTATTGTAATCGCCTGTGACCTCACGCTTCCCTGCGTCGAAGTTATTGAGGCATTAACCGTATATGTCCCGGGATTGGTGTAGAAATGCTCGACGTAGACAAGCGTCTCGTTGTAAGGTCCCAGCGAAATATTCTGAGTGCCGTTTATCACTGTCCCGTCGCCAGTGGTTAGGTTCCAAGTAACGTTTATCGCGGAATTAAGGTCGTTGAAGATGCTAAACTCGAATATATGGCGACCAGTAAGGTTTACGTGGATAGCAGATAAATCACTCACAAAGACGTCGTAAAGAACCGCCATGACGCTCCTGTAGGCGTCTATGCGCGGAAACGTAAGGCGTGTGGCATGGTCGTATATTGGCTTCCCCGTGCGCTTCATTATTGCTTCAATCTGAGACGGTGTCAGCGATGCACCGCTCAGGTTCGCCGCCTGCAGCATTAAGGCTGCGATGCCGGCTACGTGGGGGGCTGCTGCGGAGGTGCCAGTACCTTCAGAATAACCGCCAGAAACATTTGTTGTGTTGATGTTTACTCCTGGGGCCAACAAACCAAGTATACTGCCTCTATTACTTAAAGTATACAAACTATTATAGTCATCAGTCGCACCAACAGAAGTCACATTTGATCCACATGCCGGTGATGTTATGCCTGTGATATTGCCAGAATTTCCAGAAGCAGCATCTACAAAAATATCATATTGAGCTGCAGTATTTGCTATGTCAACCACTGTATCACTACCATCACATGTAGTTGAAGATATAAAATTTGTCTTTCCAAGACTAACAGTAATAACGGAAATGTTATAAACGGTTCTGTTTAAAATACATCGCTCAATACCACTACCTATTATTTCGAAAGTGCCGCCACCAGTCGAATTTGTAACTTTCATAACTACTAGCTTTGCTTCAAAAGATACGCCTCTATATTTAGAATCGTTAGAGGCAACAATGCCAGAAACTGCGGTGCCGTGGCCGTCTCTGTCCATTGGGTTCATGTTGTTTGTTGTACATTGTTCATTAGCACAAAAATTAAAGCCACCTATAACCTTATTACAATTGCCAGCTAAAAATTGAGATTCTGTACAACTTCCTAAAGAAGGATGTGTATAATTAATTCCAGTATCAACAATACATACAACTTGCCCAGAACCACTATAGCCTAAATCCCACAACTTAGGAGTTTCTAATAGTGAGGCACTATTGTCAAGAAGTTTCTCAGATTCGCCTACCAATGTAATACGTTTAACAAGAATATTTTTGCGCAGTTTTTCCAATCCTTGTTGTGTTATAAAACCTGAATAAGAAGGTACTATGCTAAATTTATATACAGGTAAAAAATCTGCATTAGTTAAATAGCGCTCGAATTCTCTTTGAATTAAATTAATTTTGTCTACATTCCACTTTAAATCTCCATATTTTAATTCGCTTGTATTAATCCTTAAATCAATAAATACACGTACTATATCAGTTTTTATAAGCTGTTTTTCGACTAATGGATCGACATATGGTACTTGATTTTCAGAAATAGACTGAGCGTATGCAATATTGATGAAAAGTAACAATACCAATAATTCATTTAGTTTATGCATCTAATCGCCTAGTTTCTCTGTTTGCCCAGATAATTGTACCTTGTTGGCATACCATTTTTTATTTAGAGTTTCAATAATGTCTTCTGTCAGGTTGTTCAATTCATCACTCGAGAGCCTGCTGTCATATAAAAATATCAAAGAAGCAGAATCTATTACCTTTGCCCAATAGAGAACTTTGAACTCGTAAAGTCCTCTTTCCTTGTCAACAAGTCTGTTAAGATTTTCGTAGAAATACTTCTGAAACTCAGAATTCTCAATAAAATTTACATCGGGTGATCTGTTAAGTACAGTGACAGCTGTTACATAATCATATTGTTTACCATTAAATGATATTAATAATTCTCGAGATTCTGATAATGTAATGTTTTCTGATTGTGACGAAACTTGATAATTAATTCCAAGAATTACGAGTATTAACATAATTACTCCTATAACATAAACCCAGTGTTTCCTTTCCAATTTCACCTTTCGTCTCATTCTTATCATCTCATTTCTTCGAATTTCACTTCTTCTGTAATTTTATCTAATTCTACTATGTGATAGGGTCTTGTAACAAGAAGACCTACCGTGCCACTGCCAGGACGACTTGTTTTGTACTGCACATTTATAGATTGATTAATTCTAATTATGTTATCAATAGTTATCGAATAGCCTGTTGATGGTTTTTCTCCAAAGAAAACCGCTATAACTGTCTTGTTACTGAAGTCAACTATAGGCATATCTGGAGGCGGTCTGAATCCAGAGTACATCCCTTTCCAGAGTGATTCGAATTCATTTCCATTCTGTACAACTAAAGCATCAAAAGTTGTATGTGATGAACTTACGCCTTCTGCTAGAGTTTTAAATGTTATTTCAGCGAATTGCTGTTGCTTTTCGGAAGTAGAATATTGATTAAGATAAATACCAATGGAACCAAGAATTATAATCACCACTCCAACATAAACCCAGCATTTTCTTTCAATTTTCATCTTCATCCTGCCTTCGTCGTGTTTATGAATATGTTGTATTTTCTCCGGTAATATTTAGAGAACTTATTTGAAGCTTCCACACCAAATACGCTTTTATTAAAGATACAGTATCTTGAAGGGCTGTAGTGGTTTTTCCAGTGTTATAATATATTTTTATAACGTGTGGATTAGTTTCAAGTTTATTTATTGCGGCCTTTGATGCATTACCAGCAATAATAGGTGATGATTGTGATTTCTCTTCTAATTTAAACTCATCTGTAGATAAAAACAAGAGTATTAAATCTATGCTTTCTCTTTTATCCAAAGTTATAATTATAGAAGCGTATGAAATTTCGTCAAGTTGTTTTTGAATTGGTTCTTTCCAGATATCTACTATTTTTGTGATATTATCAACAAACCTTGACTTATTTATAAAAATACTGTCTGTTACATTAGTTATGTTATTCATAGGTTGTTGGATTATAGTTTTATTTCCCTCGACCATCTCGAAAGACTTATTATTGGCAATATCACGGGTCCCAAATAGGCTTACATCAGAATCTAGAGTATACCATTTTTCTTTAAATATATTAATTAGCTTGTACAAAGTTATATTCTTTTCATAGTCAGTAATTCCTGGTTGATAATCAATAAAGATATTTACGCCATCTATTGTTGAATAGAATTTTATATTAAGATTTTCTATTCCGGCTATTTTTGTTGAGGAAATTTCATCCTGTAAAAGTTCTATGAATTTTTGATTAGGTTCTCCGCTGGGATTCTCCTTAGTTCGATTAAAAGCCGTTATGGCTATTAAATTATCCTTTACCTTTTCATTAAATGTTATCCAGAACGAACCCAGAGTATAATTATAAGTTACATTTATTTCTTTATTTGTTTGGATTTCTGTAGAAAGAGAAGATAAATAAATAACTATTCCAAGAATTAAGATTAATCCAATATAAACCCACTGCTTCTTGATTTTCATTCTAGCACCTTATGCTGTCATGACGATTCTGTAAGCATGACTACCCAATTTTCGTACCGTCTATGAACACTTCAACCTTTTCAGTTATCTCGCTTGA
This sequence comes from Candidatus Iainarchaeum sp., assembly GCA_018304445.1. The sequence goes on from JAGVWD010000016.1 coordinate 10,690, forward strand.
ACTGAGGTTCTGCATTTCCAGAATGTATAAAGAAGGCGTCAGGTTTCTCATGTTAGTGGAGCTTTCTCCTATTGTAACATAATTGAAAGCCCACCTCTGGTTGCCGGAAGATGTCACCTTGTCGAACTTTCCGGTCGTCTGGTTTCCTGTGAGGTTGTAAATTAAAAATAAAAATAAAAAAGCTGCCAAAATTTATAGGAATCAGATATCTCTTCCTTTTATTG
>JAGVWD010000004.1 GCA_018304445.1 Candidatus Iainarchaeum sp.
ACCTTTTTAATTCAACCTCAAACTTCTTTGCCATTTAAATGGCTTAAAACAGCCCAAAAACACAAATAACGCAAAAATCAACCTTATTTAAGCATTTACAATTATATTAAAACTTCCTAATACCTGCTGATTTCGTCCAGATTTATGTGTTTTTATACCGCCTTGCAGAACTTCTCAAGTACATCAATCTCTTCCCTGAGGTTCTTTATCTTGCAGTTTACAACATTCATGCGCTTTTTGCTGTCAATGGAATTCATCATGTCCCCGCATTGTGGGCATCGGAATCCGTATTCCGCGGCAATCTCAAACTGGAAATTGTCGCAGTTCTTCTTGCAGCTGAAAAAGCTGTAATCTTTCTCAAAATCCCTCTTGCTTTCAAGCTTCTGCACTTCCTCGGCCTGCTGCTCAAGTATGAGCTCAGCAATCCTTTTGCTGTTTATTTTCCAGGTATAGCTATACCACCCAGAGCGCGAATCATGCTTCTTGTCATAATATGCGACGCCGTGGTAATGCAGCCTGTTGAGTATGGCCCTAACTTCAGTAATTTTAAGCCCCAATTTGCCGGCTATGAACTCATCATTCACAATTTTCTTGCTGTTGCATATTTTTACCAGCTCGCAGGCATATTCCCCTGCCTTGCTGTTCAAGAAATCCTTGACAACAGACAACTCAACCAGATCTTTCTTAGCCATGCTTTATATAACTTAATAGAAAAAGGATTAAAAAGCAATTTATTCCCTTTTCACAACTTTTTTCCCTTTTTCCTTCGGGATAATCCTTATTTTTGCATTAGGGAATCTGCCCCCAAGCCCCTTCCCCCTGAACAACTCATGCAGGAAAACTGCGAGAGCGGCAATTTCAGAATGCGGCTGTTGAGTAACCCCAACATTGAAATCAGAATTCTCATATACCGCGCCTTCAACCTTCTGCGAGCCAATTACAACCATGATGTTCCTGAATTTCCTTATTTTTCCAATCGCCTTCTGCAATGGAATCCCGTACATCGTGAGATGCACTATTGCAGAATTCCTGTTTTTCCTGAACTTCTTAAATTCATTTTTCCACGAATCGGAAAACCCGATGCTGAAAGTTCCGCCCCATTTTTCCACAACTTTCTCAATGCTCCGCCTGATGCTTTCATCCTCCTCCCCGCAAATAATTATTTTCCCTGCGCCGAAAGCGCGAGCCACAAGCGCGCAGTGGCTTGTTACCCGGTAATCCCTCACGCTCCTGTGCCCATATCTCAGCACGCTTACCCTAACCATAATTATTTAAGTTATACGAATCTATTTTTATATCAGAGACAATGCTTGATATGGATTTGATTAGAAAAAACCCTGCGCTTGTAAAGAAAGGGCTGCAGAGCCGCGGCTACAACGCAGACATTGACGGGCTTTCCGGAAAGGATTCTGAATGGAAGAGCCTGAAAGAGCAGGCAGATGCGCTCAGGCACAGGCGCAATGTTCTTTCAGCAGAAATCAAGGAGCTTATTTTAAAAAAGGCAGACGCCGCACAAAAGATTGCAGAAGTCAAGATAATTCCCGAGCAGATAAAATCCCTTGAAGTTCAGGCTGACGCTTTGAAGGGACAGATTGATGCAATAACCAAAACCCTCCCAAACCTGCCAGACGCTTCCGTGCCAAAAGGCGCAGGCCCTGAAGACAACAAAGTGGTAAAGCAGCACGGAAAAATCCCGAAACTCAAATTCAAGCCAAAAGACCATGTGGAGTTGGGAAAGGAACTTGACATTCTTGATCTTGAGCGCTCCGCTAAGTTAGCGGGCGCAGGATTTTATGTTTTCAAGGGGCTTGGCGCAACTCTTGAGCGCGCCCTGATAAATTTTATGCTTGATTTCCACACAAAGGACGGCTGGACTGAAGTCTTCCCCCCCGAACTAGTGAATGAGAAAACAATGTTCGGGACCGGACAGCTTCCAAAATTTGAAAATGATTTGTTCAAAACCCGCGAAGGTTTTTACCTAATACCAACAGCTGAAGTTCCGCTTACAAACCTCCATGCTGCTGAAGTATTAAATCCAAAGGGGCTTCCCAAGCGCTATTGCGCCTATACCCCCTGCTTCCGCACAGAGGCAGGAAAACACGGGGAAGCTACTCGAGGCATTTTCCGCCTGCACCAATTCGATAAGGTTGAAATGGTAGTAATATGCAAGCAGGAAGACTCTCCCAAAGAGCTTGAAGCAATGCGCGCCCGCGCGGAAAAACTCCTTGAGCTGCTTGAAGTTCCTTATAGAACAATTCTCCTCTGCACAGGCGATATGGGCTTTGCCTCAGCAAAAACCTATGATATTGAGTGTTACGCAGCAGCAATGTCCCGCTACCTTGAAACAAGCTCCTGCAGTGATTGCAAGGATTTCCAGGCAAGGCGCATGAACACAAAATACTTCACTCCAGAAGGAACAAAGTTTGTCCACACGCTGAACGGTTCTGGATTAGCGCTCCCGCGCCTCATGATTGCGCTCCTCGAAAACAACCAGCAGCCAGACGGCAGCATAAAAATTCCAAAGGTTTTAGTGCCTTACATGCGCGGCATAAAGGAAATAAGGAAGGCGCTTCCAATTCCCGAAAAAGACAAGGGCAAAAAGCCAAAAGCGCGCAAGCAGAAGAAAAAGGCAAAGCCGAAGAAAAAGCACAACTAGCGCTTATTTTGGCATTTGCATTCGCCTTTGAATTCGTTTTTTTGTTAGTTTACCTTCTACCACCCGTCTTTTATAATCATCAACCCTAAATGGCTTCTCAAACTCAAAGCCATGGTAACTTTTCCATAAATCAGACTGAGTCCGCCACCCTTTAAATAAGCGATTTAAAAACGATTCTAAACCCCTCCCTTCTGGAGTACCTTTAAATTTAGATGAATGAAGCCTGTATAATGCTGGCAAACTAAAGGCCCTAACTCCTGATGTTTCTAAAATATATCCTACAGTAGATTTTTGCCTGACTGGCGCAACAATCATTTTTATTTTGTTCGTCTTTGTACTTTGCGCTACATCATTAATCATATTGTATAATCCCTCTTTAGGAACCGCAATGGCATCAGCATCTATAGTGACAACAGCAACAGGGTTTGTTTTAAGCGCCTCCTTTACTCCTGCAAAAAACACATTAGATTTTCCAAAATTTTTTGGTAGGCTCACAACTCTGCAGCCTCTCCGTGCCGAAATTTCCGCAGTTCTGTCAGTGCTGCCATCATTCGCAACAATTATGTTCGCATCAACTCCAGTTCCTTTTATCAAATCAATAGCTCTTCCAATAAGTTTTTCCTCATTGTAAGCAGGAATTATTATAACTGGTTTTCCAAACCTCCCTGTTTGCATATATAGATTGCATTTTGTATATTTAAATAGTTAATCATTCACAGATATTATGTGTGTGGGCCCGTAGCTCAGCCTGGTAGAGAAACTCTGGTTTGATTAATCAGAATTTCCCAGTAAGCAACGGCCTTTTAAGCCGTTTGTCGTGGGTTCAAATCCCACCGGGCTCGCCAATAATTAGGTGTTTAGATGGTTTATGGAGATATGCACAAAGACAAAAAACTCCTTGATGTGCTTTGTCTGGAAGACATTGGCCTAAAGTCTGATGATGTGCCCAAAACAGTGGTATGCTCCCCCTACGGCTTTGATAGGGAGTTTGGAAAGGGAGTTTTGCAAAGAACGCTTAAGAAAAACAAATTCCAAATCAAGAAGGTTATAAATTATTTCTCCCAAAGCGGAGCCAAAGGCACTAGCTTTCTTGCAAAAAGGAACAGGCAAAACATCCTCTTTTTAATTTCAGGTGTTGGTGCAGTTCATGCTTCACACATCTGCATACTGCTTGGGAAATGCAAGCCAGTCAAGAATGTTATTTTTGTTGGCTCTGCTGCGGTGCTTTCAGATGAAATTTCACAGGATGACATAAACATCCCATTTGAATCAGTCAGGGCAGACAGAGTTGCTGAAGAGGCAATACCTCTTAGCTTCAAGGCCTTGGCGGACAAAAGACTTGCAAAGGAATTTGAACCATTTATTTTGCCTGAACTTGCAAAGATTAACTCTAAACTTCACCATGGCAAGAACTATACGATATGCGTAGCTTATTATGAAACAAAAAAGTTCTTAGAAAGGCTAAAAAAGCAAAACATCTATACCATAGAACTGGAGGCATCAATATTCTACACCTTCCTCAGAAAGGCAAAAAAGCGCTGCATAGCAATAATCCGCGCAGGCGACAAGCCTCTTGCAGGCAGCTATTGGGGCGAAAAGCGCAGGAAGAAGGCAAAGGTTAAGAGGGCAATTCTCAATTCAATTGTAAATTACCTTGTCTCAAAAACCCAATAAACAAAGCTTTAAAACAATTGAGAATCTAATTTATATAACGTGGGCCCGTAGCTCAGCCTGGTAGAGAAGTTCTGGTTTGATTAATCAGAATTTCCCAGTAAGCAACGGACTCTTATGCTCTTTCCCAAGAACTCTTTTGGAAAAGGACGTGAGAAATCCGTTTGTCGGGGGTTCAAATCCCCCCGGGCTCGCCACCAATTTCAATAACACAATCTATCTTTAGTGGCGATTTGGTCCCAAAAAGGTTATAAAACACATAAAAACAAATTTTATATGGATTCAATTTCTAATGAAAAAATTAGTCAAATCTCTTTTTTAAGAAGCAAAGGAGCTTCATATAAGAAAATCGCGCGAACTATAGGTGTTGCATCAGCCACCGCATCGAAGTATGGTCAACATATCATACTATCTGAAAATTATAAAAAACAACTAATAGAAAATGAAAACAAAAACAGGGAAAGGTTTGCGAGAACATATGCAAAAGAGAAAGAAATATCTCTGCCTAACTTAGATGAAAATTTAGCGTCTGTTCTTGGTCATTTGTTTTTTGATGGGAATGTAAGCAAATTCAATGGCAAATATATCTTGCAATACACAAACAGTTCAGAAGTAGCAATAAAACAATTTATAAAAAAAGTAAGCACACTCTTTTCAATTGCACCAGCAAAGATTCAAACATTCAAAAACAAAAATATATGGTATCAGGTCTATTTTTATTCTAAGAAAGCAGTTATGTTTGTAGAAAGGTATTCTAAAACATTTAGCACAAAGCAAGCAGTAGGAGTTCCACCAGCTGTTATGTCTGCTTCAGATAATATTAAGTCTGCCTTTTTGAGAGCGTTTTGGGATGATGAAGGAAGCATTTCTAAGGTAGGATACATTTGTGGGTGCTCAAAAAGTGAACCTATGATAAATGACTTGGTAGTGATGCATGAACTTCTTGGGGTAAACTGCACAAAACGTACTGACAACAAAAAAGGGAGTTATACAATTTATATCCTAAACAATATTGAGAACATAATTAACTTCTCCAAAAAAGTTGGCTTTGAGTATGGACTTATTACAAAAGGCATAAACTCAGGTAGATATAAAAAAGACGTGCTAAATGAAACACTAGAACGAAGATTGGCTTTTAATAGTTTGCACTAAACTAATTGTTATGGGGAAGTAGCTCAGTCTGGTAGAGCACACGATTGGTTAAAGTCAACAAAAAGATTTGGCCTATGTGAAGCTGAAGTTTCCAGCTGAGCAGCAACCGTGCGGTTATCCCAATAATCCGGTTAGTGTCGCGGGCTCAAATCCCGCCTTCCCCACCGTGCGGTTATCCCAATAATCCGGTTAGTGTCGCGGGCTCAAATCCCGCCTTCCCCACAACAGCCCCTTTTCTTTTGGGAAAAGAAAAGGCCCTGGGGTTCAAAAGAAAAACCAAAACCAAAACAATTTTAAGGATGGAAAATTATGGATGGAAAAAAACTCACAAAAAATCTGCGCGACGAGGCGATAAGGATTGAAACGGAAATGCGCACAAGGCTCGCGCTTGCAATCACAACTGCCTTTGCATTGGTTATTGCGCTTTACTGGCAGGGCGTGATTCAGGAAGGCGTAAATGAAATGCTTAAAATCCTCGGGATGCCTGTTGTTTCAGCCTATATCTACAGGATTTTGGCCGCAGTAATTGTAACAATTATCTGCGTGCTTGGCATCTGGTACTTCAGCAAGTGGGCACAGAAAACCCCGGAACAGCCAAAAGAAGAGCCCAAGGCACAAAAGAATTAAATATTACCTGCGCCTAACATTATAAGTCAGAATTCGGGGTGTTGTTTTTGAAGCTGAAATACTGCCCGCAGTGTGCGGGTTTTGATGTTGCAAAAAGCCTCAATGGGGAAAGGTGCAGGCGCTGCAACTATGTCGGCGCAATGAAAGAGGGCAGCATTGATGAAATTAACTCCTTCAAAAAAAACCTTAGGGGCGGAAGCTCCCAAACAAGCATCTTAAGACCCCCAAAGGAATTGGCAGGAGCGGGCGCAGAGCCTGATGTGCCACTGAAGGAAAGGATAAAGAAAAGGCCAGAACTCCGGAGCAACGATGACTGGGAAATCTTTTAGCAGGCTTATTTAATTTATCTGCCCTAATTTATATGACGTTTTATGGCTTCTTCGGAAAAGGCATGGCCAGAGCTCATTGCAGAGCAGCTTGCTGAAAAAAACCTTAAGGAATATACATGCCACGGCATGTGGACGCCTAGCGGTTATTTCCACATAGGCAACGCAAGGGTTGAGTATTTTGTCCCTGAACTGGTTTATGAGGCGCTGGTTGCAAAAGGGCTCAAAGCAAAATTAAATTTCCTTGCTGATGATTTTGACCCAATGGACAAAATTCCTAATAATCTGCCAATAAAAGAAAAGGACTTTGAGCAGTACAAAGGAGTGCCCTATTACAATATCCCGAGCCCCTTCCCTGAATATACCTCATGGGCTTCCTGCTTTACTGAAAAGCTCTTCGAAGCAATTGAGGATTTCGGTGCAGTTCCCAACAGGATAAGCTGCTACGAATCCTACAAAAAGGGCCTTTACAATGAGAAAATAAAAACCGCGCTTGACAATGCGCAGAAGATTGTTGGGTTATGGAACGAAATAACAGGGACTGAAAAGGCACCAAATTTCCTCCCCATTCAAGTAGTGTGCGAAAACTGCGGAAAGCTGAGCTTTACAGAGGCAAGCAACTGGGATGGAAAAGAGGTTGAATACTCATGCAAAAGGGAATCAGGCGGCTGCGGGCATTCCGCAAAGGCAAAGCCATTTGATGGAAGGGCAAAACTGCACTGGCGCATACACTGGCCCGCGAGCTGGAGCGTTTTCAATGTCGCATTTGAATCAGGGGGAAAAGACCATTTTGCAAAGGGCGGTTCTGTAGATACCGGAAAAGCCATTTCGAAGGAAATTTTTAGGAAAGATGCGCCGCTGCTCTATGGTGCGGAATTCATCCAATTGCGCGGTGCAAAAATGTCAGGTTCTGTCGGAAACGTAATTGATTTGCAGGAATGGCTGAAGGTTGCAAAGCCTGAAATCTTCCGCTTCATGAACCTTTCCTACAGGCCGAATTCTGCAGTAGAATTCAGCCTCAATGACAATTCATTTTCTCTCCTGATTGAGCGCTACGAACAGGCAGAGCGCGTTTATTATGGCGCGGAAAAACTTCGCGATGAAAAATTGACAGAAACAGCAAAGAAGGACTATGCGCTTTCACAGATGCGCAAAGCCCAGACGGAAATGCCTGTGCAAATCCCCTTTGCCCTTCAAACACTTGTCGCGCAGATTGCAGAGCCTGAAAAAAACATTGAAAAGGCGCTTGAAATACTTTCAGAAACAAAGCACATCAGTGCGGAGCAGGCCAAAGCGCAGAAGGGTGAAATAAGGCAGCAGCTCCTCAGGGCAAAATACTGGCTGGATAATTATGCCCCTGAAGAAATGAAAATAAGATTCCTTGAAAAGGCCCCTAAGGGAATAGAGCAAGACGGCAAAACAAGGGAAGTCTTCAGTGAAATAGCCGGGCAGCTGCCGAATGCGAAAACCCCGGAAGAAATACAGATGCTCATTTACAGTTCAGCAAAGAAGCACGTGCTGCAGCCAAGGGAAATATTCAGAAAACTATACTTGGCAACAATTGGAAAGGAGCAGGGCCCGAAATTCGGCTCGCTTGCAATTGCAATAGGCATTGATAAGATAATAAAAAGGCTGCAGGAAATCTAATTCAGCGCCTCTTCCTGAATTCCTCTATTTTGTAAATTTTTATTCCGGAATCAGTTATCTCGAGCGGATGCAAGTCCTCTGAGTGCTTTGTTGCGCGCATCTTCCTTACATGCAGCAGGCGGTTAGCCCCGGCCCCTGCCTCAAGATAATGCAGGACAATTACCCCATCAACAACGTATTCCTCCACCCCGTATTTGCTCAGCGCTTTTGAGCCTTCTGCAATTTCGGAAATGATCATGGAAGTTGCCCCGCTCTGCGAAAGCACATAATTGATTTTAAGAACGGCTTTCCTAACATCCTCGGAATTCTGGAAAGTCAGTCCCAATGCAGGAGTGCTGTCAATAACAACCCTTTTTGCGCCAATTTTTTTTGTTGCGCGCATGGTTTCTAACAGCAGCTTGTCCAGGTCAAAACCCGTAACAGGCATCGCATACTCCTCCTGCGACGGGATTCCAATCCTCGCAACAGAGGCATCAATAATTTTTATGACCCCCTTCTCCTCAAGCTTTTTGATGTCCATGCCTATTGCAAGCGCATCCTCCCTTATTGTTTTTGGGGTTGCATCAATTGTTACAAAAACTCCGGGTTCGGAATATTCCTTTGCCCCGTTAAAAATATACTCAAGTGAAAAAAGCGTCTTTCCAGTTCCGCAGCCTCCAGTAACAAGGAAGGTCCTTCCTTTCGGCAAGCCCCCATCAATAAGCCTGTCAAAGCCGTCTATTCCTGTTGCAACGCGCTCCATATTCCTCACTATATGGCAATTCAGCTTAATATAATTTTCCTTATTCCGTTAAACCCTGTAAGCCCTGGTTATTCCCTTTGCATTGGACAAATTATTTATTATCCTTTCGAGCTGCTCAGGCCTGCTCACCATAACAACAAATTTGCATGCGGTTTGCTCCTTTCCCAGGGATTTTGCCTCTGCGGAGCTTATGATTACACTGTCCCTTGAAATGAGGTTGAGAATGTCCGAAAGCAGATTCGGCCTGTCCTTTGCCTCGACCGCAAATGATGCAGGGAACTTCCCCTTCCCGCCGGAAAAATCAACACTCACAATTTTTTCCCTAGAACCCAAAATCTTTATGTTCTCGCAATTGGCCCTGTGCACTGAAATTTTGCGCTTTGTTGTAAGTATTCCAACAACCTCATCCCCCGGAAGCGGGCTGCAGCACTTTGCAAGCCTCAGCCTCTTGTCTGAGGCCTTTATTATAACCTGCCTCACCCCCCGCTTTCTCGCCTTTGGCGGCTTTGCAGCCTGAATCTGCAGCGCCTCCCTTATTTTCTCCCTTGCCTTGCTTGTTTTCACGAAATTCAGCCACGCGCTTTTCGGCATTTGCTCTGGGGAAGTGACAATTTCAACATTGTCCCCGGACTCAAGCGCATATGACAGTGAGACAAGTTTTCCATTGACCTTTGCCCTTTCGCATTTGCCTCCCAAATCGCTGTGGATCGCATATGCGAAGTCTATGGGCGTCGAGCCCTCGGGCAGCTCTATTACCTCGCCTTTAGGGGTCAAAACAAAAATATTGTTCTCGAAAAAATCAATTTTCAGCGAATCAATATTCCCCTTTTCTTCCTTTCCGCGCTGCCAGTCATAAATCTCCTTTAGCCAGAGCAGCTTCTTGTCATAATCCTTTTCACCCATCTCCCCCTTATAGCGCCAGTGCGCTGCAATTCCGTCCTCAGCAATCCTGTGCATTTCTAAAGTTCTTATCTGTATCTCGATAGGCTTGTTATCAGGCCCTATTACTGTTGTATGCAGGCTCTGGTACATGTTCGGCTTCGGCCTTGCAATGTAATCATCAAACCTTCCTGGAAGCGGATTCCAGATAGAGTGTATCATCCCAAGCAGCTCATAGCACTCCTTTACGCTTCCGGTTATTACGCGCAGCGCAACCAAATCATATATCTCATTGAATTTTATGTTCCGCTCATAGATTTTCCTGTATATGCTGTAAATGTGCTTTGTCCTCCCCTGTATTTCCGCATTTATCCTGAGCCCCTCAAATTTCTTCTTAAGCGCCTGCCTTGCCTTCTCAAGGCTTTTTTCCTTCTCTTTCTGGTAGGCTGAAAGCATTCCTGCAAGCTTGCTGTAAATCTCCGGCTTCAGGTATTTTAATGAACTATCTTCCAGCAGGTCCTTTATCCTGTTCATTCCCATTTTGTGCGCGATGGGCGCATAAATGTTAAGGTTTTCTTCCGCAAGCTCCTTCTGCTTCTCACCGCCGAGCCTGCCAATTTCCCCAAGCTCCGCAACCCTTTCCGCAAGCAGAATTATCAAAGTCCTTATGTCCTTGCTTGTTGCGAGCAGCACCTTCCTCATGTTTTCCATTTCAGCAATGTTTTTTATCTTAAGGGAAATTCTCTTTAGCTTTGCAAGCCCATCAACAAGCGCAGCGGTTTCCCTGTTGGTTGCCTTTTCTATCTCAGCAGCCGAAATTCTCCCATCTGCAACAGCATCATGAAGCAGCGCGGCAGAAACAGCATTGCAGTCAAGCCTCAGCCCCGCAACAATTCCAGCGACCTCAACAAGGTGCTTTATGCAGAATTTCTTTGATTCCCTCAGCTCATTCCCGTAAATTCCCCTGGCCAGCTCAAATGCCTTCTGCGCCCCGGCAATATGCTCTTTTGTCTCATATTCCTGCAGATTTTCAAGCAGCTCCGCAATTGAACCCTTTGCCATACTCCCACTGTAATATCTCTCCTGAACACAATTTAAAAAAAGGAGGTAATTGCGCGCCAAGGCTAATCCGAATTGTTTATGCTTCTTTCAAGGCTCCCCGCTTCATTGGAATACTTCCTGTATCCCCTTATTGAGAGCAGTATCCCGAGAACCCCGAACAGTATTACAAAAATCCCAAGGTATGTTGTAGCCGCCTCATATTGCGAATGCTCAAAAAACCTTATCAGCCCGAAGCCAAGCGCAATTACCGCAATAAAGACAGTTATTTCAGTAAGGACCGTCCTTTCCTTTGAGAGCAGCGTGCGCTCCTTCGAAAGCAGTGTCTGCTCCTCCGCAAAGCCCTCAAGCCTGCTGCGCTTTTTCATGCTTTAATTATGTTTCTGCCATTTATTAATTTTTCCCCATGCAACAGCATTATTTTTATTCTGCAATAAGGGCATAATGCCCTTATTAACCCCAAGCCCGCAACAGCATTATTTTTATTCCCCCTATGCCTTACTATATTATGATTTTCACAATTGCCATATTTGTTATTGCGTTAGTGGTGCTTGTGATAAGCAGCGAGGCCGTTATAAGGGCCGCAATAAAAATTCAGATATTTGGGGGTATCGCAGCTCGCAATAGCCTTCATAATCGTTGCTGTCGCAAATTCCGTGCCTGATTTCATGGTTTCTGTCAACGCCTCAATGATAGGCAAAACTTCATTGGCAATAGGCGATGTCCTTGGAAGCAGCATTGCAAACATATGCCTTGTTCTGGGAGTGGCAGCGCTCATAAGGAAAATCAAGGTGAGGCGCGAGCAGACAATTGAAAGCGCGGAGCTCCTTTTCCTCATAAGCCTGATTCCGCTGGTTGTTTTGTCCAGGGGCATACTTACTGTTGCCGAGGGATTGATTTTGATAATCCTCTTTATCCTCTATGTCTTTTTTGTAATTAAAAAGCGCTTTACCCTCAACATAAAGGACGGCATTACAAAAAAACAGCTCTCCCGCGCCATAACAATATTCCTGTTAGGGCTGCTGTTTGTTTTTGTGAGCTCAAAATTTGTTGTTGAAGAGGGAATAGTAATTGCAGGGCTGGTGGGGCTGCCTGATGCGATTATTGGCATGACCCTGATAGCGTTTGGCACAACACTGCCCTCGCTTGCAATAGATTTCACTGCAATCCGCAAGGGATATATCGCGCTGGCCCGGGGGGACATTCTTGGAAGCTCTGTTGTCAATCTTACCCTTGTGCTGGGTGCGGCAATAGTGATAAATCCCACAACAGCAAACTTCAGCATCTTTGGGCTTCCAATAGTGTTTTTGGTTGTTGCGAATTCCTTCCTCAGCTATAACCCCCTCAAGCATGAGGGGATAAACAACAAAGCCGGGCTAATGTTCCTGCTGCTCTACATACTCTTCATAGTTGCGGGCTTCAGCTCAAGGGTTCTCTTTACTCCCGTAACCTAAACAGTTTTTCTATTCCGCCCAAATTGAGCGTATTTGCAATGTCTTTTTCTTCAGCCCATGCCCTTCTTGCCATTGCAATCCCCAAGCGCATGTAATGCAGCTGCCCGATGCTGTGCGCATCAGTCCCTATTGCAATTTTGCATCCCAGCTCAATTGCCCTTTTTGCATTTGCATCATTCAAATCAGTCCTTTCAGGATAGGCATTTATCTCGGGCATTACTCCCCTTTTTGCGCACGCCTCAAAAATCCTTTCCAAATCAATTTCATAGCCTTCCCTTTTTCCAATAAGCCTTCCCGTGGGATGCGCAATTATTCTCACATGCCTGTTATTTATCCCATCCAACACGCGCGCAGTCATCTGCCCCCTTGTGCTTTTGAATCCTGAATGCACCGCAGCAACAACCACGTCAAGCCTTTTCAGCACATCATTTGAAAAATCAAGCTCCCCATTTGCCTTTATGTCCACTTCACTCCCCGCAAGAATCCTGAAGGGCTTCATTTTTTTGTTGATTTTCCTTATTTCAGCAATCTGCTTCAGCAGCCTTTCCTCATCCAATCCGTGCGCAATCCTTTCTGATTTTGAATGGTCTGTGAGGCATATCCATTCATAACCAATATTCTTCGCAGCATTTGCAATCTCCTCAATTCCTTCAGAGCCCTCGCTCCAGTTTGAATGCACATGGAAGTCCCCCTTTGCGGAGCCATAGCCAATAATTTTCGGCAATTTGCCCTGCATTGCGGCCTGCAGTTCCCCACGGTCCTCGCGCAGCTCAGGCTCAATGTATTTCATTCCGAATTTTGCGTATATTTCCTCCTCTGTTTTTCCCGCAATCCTTCTCCCTGTTTTTTTCTCAAAAAGGCCATACTCGCTCAATTTCAGCCCGCGCTTTATTGCAATCTCCCTCAGTTTGATGTTATGTTCTTTGTTGCCAGTGAAATACTGCAGCGCGGAGCCGAATTCAATATCCTTCAATACCCTTACATCCGCCTGGACCCCTGAGTTAAGCACAACAGTTGTTTTTGTTGTCCCCTTTGCCAGCACATCCCTGACCTCCTGCATATTCACAAACGCATCCATAACCGCATTTGCATTTTCAGCAGTTGCAAGAATGTCAATGTCCCCAATAGTTTCCTTCATCCTCCTCAAGCTTCCCGCAATTGCAATCCTCTCAATTCCCCTGTTTTTTTTCAATTCAGCGACAATTCCCTCGGCGATTGAAAGCGCATTTCCAAGCAGCATCCTCTCATGCCCGCTTTTGTACATGCCAATTCCCTTCAGTATGTTCTGTTCGCTCTTCTCCCCGAACCCAGGCAAATTTTCCAGTTTATGCCTTTTAACAGCAGCTTCCAAATCAGCAAGATTTTTTATTTTCAGCCTCTTGTAAAGGAAAAACGCCTTCTTTGGGCCAATGCTCTCAATCTCCATCAGCTCCCCAAGCCCTTTTGGAATCTTGCGCATAATCGCCTCAAAAGGCCTTACTTTTCCAGTTCGCAAAAACTCATCAATATGCCTTGCAATCCCTTCCCCAACCCCCGGAATTTCCTTCAGCTTCCCTTCCTTCCAGAGCTCTTCAATGTCCCTCTCGAGCGCTTCCAGCGATTGCGCAGCGCGCCTGTATGCCTGCGGCTTCCACTTCACACTCTGCATTTCAAGAATGTCAGCAATTTTGTAAAAGAGCGCAGCAAGTTCAAGGTTCCTCATGGCAATAATTAGCGCAGAGCCCCTTTAAATTAATTTTGTTTTTGCGCCTGCAAAAATAACAAAAAAGAATCAGGATTAAATCCAATTTTCAGCTAGATTTGTGAGATCTGAAATAATTGCGCAGGTGCCTTATAAAGCGCTTTTGGTACAATTGAAAAATAGTACAATCGTTGCAGCATTTGCACTATGCACTAATGTATGTGACTATACGAAGTCGGTAAAGCCCATTTGGGAAAGCGAAGCGAGGTCTCCGTATAAACCCGGTTAAGTGAGCCGAGTGTTAGCTAGAGTGTAACGTGCCGATGAACACCGAGGGAGTGAAAAAAGTAAATCTTGGAGTGTTTGAAAAGTAAACTTTATTAAGTACATCATTTATTTTAAAACTATGAAAAGTAGAACTGTTGATATATGGGAACAAACTGTAAAAAATCCTCCAAAAGATTATCTGGAATACTTTATTGCTGAAAAAGTTTTTCTTAAAAAGAATATCTCAAAAGAATTAATCCTACTAGATATTGGATCAGGTTCTGGTAGAACAATTAAAGAATTAGCTCCACATGTTAAAAAATTTGTAGGGATTGATAATGATCCTGAAGCAATTGAACTATTGAAAAAACACTTAGATAATATTAAGAATGCGGAAGTATATCTTGAAGATGCAGAAAAAACACATTTTAACGATGAAACTTTTGATATCGTTTTTATAGGATTGACATTTTGTAATTTTGGGGAGTCTAGATTTAGAGTTCTTTCTGAAATCAAAAGAATTCTTAAATGTGACGGGAAATTTATTTTTAGCGTATTTAATGAAAATGCATTGTATTCAAGAGAAGAAACATATCAGCACTATGAGGGCGGTTATACAATTATCGATAGGAAAAAAGGAATTGTTAGATTTGGTAAGGACAATGCTATTTCTGAACAGTTCAGTAAAGATGAAATTAAAAATATTCTTGATAAAGTGGGGTTTAAAATAAATGAATCAATAAGTGGAAAAATGTTTCACATATTTTCATGTAAGAAAGAGTAACACATGCCAAAATCTAAAAAATTTGTTTCACTTAACAACTATTAGCTAATATTTTGTTCGTTTAATGTCTCTAATCATTGTATAAAGCTAATAATTAGACAAACAACAGCTAAACTGTTTTTGAATATTACAAAATATATAAAATTGCCAATAACGAGCCAACGGGGCAATTGCCGCAAAAATTAAAAAATAAAAAAACACAAAGCCTAGTCCTTTTCAGGCTTTGCGTCTTCTATTCCCTTTTCTGTTACAGCAAATATCGCCTCTCCGTCAGGCAATCCCGGCGAATCCACCAGCCTTGCAATCCTCTTTTCTCCCTTGCTTTTCCTGAAATACAGGCGGTACATTGCTGTGTGCCCGACAATATTCCCCCCTATCGGCACTGTCGGATCCCCGAACAGAATATCAGGCCTGCTCATTACCTGGTTTGTTACCAGTACAATCAAATTGTTCATTTCCGCGAGCTTCTGCAGTGCGTGCATATGCTTGTTCAGCTTCTGCTGCCTGTCAGCTAATTTTCCCCTTCCTATATATTCCGCGCGGAACTGCGCCGTAAGGGAATCCACAATAACCAGCTTTATGTTTTTCTCCTTTATCATCTCAGTTGCTTTCTCAATCAGCAGCATCTGGTGGTCTGCATTATATGCGCGCGCAACGAAAATGTTTTTCAGAACCTTTTCAGGGTCAAGCCCCTTTGCTTTTGCCATCTGCATTATTCTTTCAGGCCTAAAAGTGTGCTCAGTATCAATATACAATACATTTCCCGAAAGGCCGCCTTTTTCCTTTGGCAGCTGCACCATTGTGGAAGCCTGGAAGCACAATTGGCTTTTTCCCGAGCCGTACATCCCGTAAGCTTCGGTAATTCCCTGAGTTTCTATTCCTCCGCCGAGCAGTGTATCCAATTCTTTGGAACCCGTGCTTATTTTTCCGAGGTTTTTCCTGCGCTCCATTATTTTATCCGCAGTCTCATATCCCATTTCAAGGCTTTCCCTTGCGGCGTTTATGGCTTTTGCTGCGGTAAGTTCCCCGATGCCTGCAACTTCCACAAGCTCCATGGGAGAAGCAACAGCAATGCTCTCAAGTGTTTTATATCCTGCCGTAGCAAGCTTTTCCGCGCTTGCCGGCCCTATCCCAGGCAGCTCAGAAATAGTCATTGTTTTCTTTGATTTCTCTTCCTTCTCGTTCTTCTCGCTCATCACAAATCACGCTCCATTTCTTATAGCGGGTTTCCGGGCATTGCGGGAGAAAATTCTGAGCAGAACCTCTCTCATGTCCCAAAACCGGCAGTTGTAAGAATTGTGTTTGAAGCCTTTTAAATACTTTCGGGAGCATTCCGCCGATGAAAGTTCTATACTATGTCCATAACAGGCATGAAAATGAATTTCCCCTTTTTATAGCCGAGCACGA
>JAGVWD010000005.1 GCA_018304445.1 Candidatus Iainarchaeum sp.
TTCTCAAGGGTTGATACAATTGATAAAGAAGTGTTTGAATGGATGAAAAAGGCAGGCTGCGTGCGCGTCCTCATAGGGATTGAAAGCGGCTCGCAGCGCATTTTGGATTTCTACAAAAAAGGATATAAAACCGAAAATCTCAGGGAGAAAATAAAGATTGTAAAGGATTCCGGAATAGAGTCAACAGGCTTTTTTATGGTAGCGCCTCAGGAATCAGAAGAGGACTTCAAAAAGAGCATCGAGCTTGCAAAATCCCTTGACCTTGATTTTGTGCTTGTTTCAAGCCTGATTCCATATCCCGGCACAGAGCTCTTTGAGGGAATGAAGAAACAGGTTGAATTCTCACTCTTCCCTTATGAAAATAAATTTGTCGACAGCACTATTGACGGCAGATTGATTAGAAGGGAGAAGGAATTCTACCGCGCCTTCTATTTCAGGCCCTCTTATGCGCTGCATGCGATAAAGTATTTTGCATCAAAGCCGGTTGAAAGCATCTCAAATGCCTTCAAGCTTGCCGCATATGTTATAAGCAAGCCAGCGGAAAAAACAAGGCAGGACTTTTATTAGGGAAAAACATGAGCCTCAAGGAATTAGCCCCGAGCTTCTACAACAGGATGAGCAATCTTGCGGAGGCCGCGGGCTCAGGCAAAAAGCTTCTTGAGATTGGCTGCTCCGACGGCCTATTGGAGGAGAAACTGCAGAAAAAATTCACTTCGCTCACAGGAATAGACACAAACTCAAGCGACATTGAGATTGCGCGAAAGAGCGGAATAAAAAATGCGAAATTCCTTGTTGCAAATGCTGAAAAACTCCCTTTCAAAAGCAGCACATTCGACAAAATAATATGTTCCGAGGTTCTGGAGCATGTTGATGATGATGCAAAAGCAATAAGGGAAATGCGCCGCGTGCTTAAGGGAAGCGGAGAGGCAATAATAACAGTCCCGCAGAAAAATTACCCCTTTACTTTCGATCCGATAAATGCCGTTCTTGAAACACTTTTCAGAAGGCATCTACCGCTCGGGGTCTATGGATACGGGGACAAGCGCGCTTATGGTTATGCGGAACTGAAAAAACTCTTTGAGAAAAACGGCTTTGAAATAATTGAAATCAGGTTTCTGAGCCATTATCTCCTTGGATTGTGCGAGAATTACCTGAGCCAGATGCTCCAGCCGCTTGTAAAGACAGATTATTCCAACAAGGCAAAATTCGGAAAGGCGCCAGCAATAAGAAGGGACAAAAAGCCCCCCAAGGCGCTTGCAAGGATAAGGGATTTCATAATTTCCGCAGATGAGAAGCTTTTCAAAAACAGCAGAACAAGCATTGACATAATGATAATTGCAAGAAAGAAAAAATCCGGAGGAAAAAAATGAAAATTGGATTCCCCCTGCCCCTTGCGTTCATTGTTGTGCTGCTTGCCTCAATTTCTGCGGGAATTTTCATAAAAAGCGCGCCCGCAGCTGATGCGCTTATTGCCTTCTCATTCTCAATTCCGGTTTTCCTTATTGCCTGGATTGCCTATTCGCATCTGATTTCAAAATCCGCAAACCAGGATTTCGGAGAAGCGCTTGTTAAGGACTCGCTTACTTTCCTCCCATTCATTATCCTCCTCCTTGTTCTCATCAACCCCTTTTCCTCTATCCCTAATGACACAACAATGGGGCTCGGGATAAATATTGCGGGGCTTGCATACAATCTCTTCACTAAATTATTGCTTGTAATTGCGCTCTCGCTGTTCGTTTTCCTGAAGGTTTTGATTTCCCTCGGGAAGATATTCGATTCAGGCAAATTTGCGGGCGCCAGGGAAATGAACTGGAAAATCCCATTAATTGCCGCAATTGCAATTTATTTCATTGTTTTCCTTGTGCTTTCCTACCTGCGCTATTTCACATTCAAGACCCCTGCCCCCGATTTGTGGATTTTCAACCAGGCGATGTGGAATACCCTGCACGGGAGTTTCATGGTAACTACTCGCACTCTTGAGCTTGGCAACCAGGTCCTGCTTGGGGACCATTTCTTCCTGATTCTGCTTTTCATCCTGCCGATTTATGCGCTGATGCAGAACGCACTGAGCCTTTACTTCATACAGACAGTTTTCATTTCACTCGCAGCGCTTCCGATTTTCATGCTTGCAAGGAAGGTTCTCAACTGCAAATTTGCCGCATTTGCAATTGCAGTTTCCTATCTGCTCTATCCTGCGCTGCAGTTCATAAATCTCGCCGAATTCCAGGCAATGGCATTTGTGATTCCCCTGATGCTCTTTGCATTTTCGCTCGCGGTAAGGGAAACTGTTGCGGTTGTCGCATTCCTGCTTGGGATTTATGCGATTTTCGCAATGGGAAAAAAGAAAATTGGGGCGCTCATTTGTGTTGTTTCAATTGCATGGTTCCTGCTTGCGGTATTTGTTGCAATCCCCGCACTCGGAAGGCCCTACCAGTATATCGGGGGAACGCAAAACCCCTTCTTCCAGTTCGGGGATTCTCCCGGGGAAGTATTGGGAACAATGATTTCAAACCCACTGCTTGTGATTAAGGAGGCGACAACGGCGCAGGACATCGGCTATTTGCTGCTGCTTTTCATCCCTGTCGCATTGCTTTCGCTTCTGAGCGGCGCAATTCTTATTCCCGCATCAACATTTGCCCTGAATCTCCTGAGCGCATTCCCCCAGCACGCAACCATTTATTTCCAGTACAATGCGGAATTGATTCCCTTTGTTTTCATCGCTGCGATTTTCGGCTACGCGCGCCTGAAAAAATTCCTGGGCAGATATTTCAATGCGGCGCATGCCTCGCGCGCAATCGCGCTTTCACTCCTCTCATTCAGCATTCTTTCTGCAATATTCTTCGGCCCAAGCCCTTTGGGCTTGCTTGATTTCGCGCCGAATGAAGCCTCATTCAATATTGAAAATTACACAATAACCCCGCACCACGTTCTGCTTCTGGATGCAATTTTAAAAATTCCCCAAGAGGCTGTTGTAAGCACGGATTCATTCCTTGCGGCGCATCTTTCCAGCAGGCGCGAGGTCTACTATTTCCCCGAATACCTTGAAAGGGCGGATTACGTGCTTGTAGATACAACAATAAAGGCGCACGCGAGCGCGGGGAGCGCAAAGGAAAGGCTGCAGGAATTGCTGAATGATTCAAATTACAAAGTGCTTGTGAATGAGGATGGGATTATCCTGCTCAGGAAGGCATAAAAAGTGAAATTGCATTCACGGATTTGATGATTGTATTAGATTGTTTTGATTTAAAAACATTTGTTGGATAAATAACATACTGGTGTGGTAAAAATGGTGAAAGTCGCGTTTGTGCAGAAGACATTTTACTCCTATTTCGGCACAATGTCAATTTCCGCAGTACTTAAAAAGAACGGCCATGAAACTGAGCTGTTCATGGAGTTCCATGAGAAGGACATTGCTGATGCGATAAAGAATTCAAGGCCGGATGTTGTTGCGTTTTCCTGCCTCACAGCCACAGGGGAGTTTGAATGGGCGGTTGAAACCGCAAGGAAACTCAAGGCCGAACTTCCGAATGTTCCGATAGTTTTCGGGAGCATCCACCCGACATTATTCCCTGAAAAAACAATAAATGAAAATGATGTTGATATAATCTGCGTTGGGGAGGGCGAAATCCCCATGCTTGAACTGTGCAGCAAACTCGCGAAAAAGCCAGGCGTTTCGAACATTCCCACGAACATTCCCGGCCTCTGGGTGAAAAAGAATGGCAAAATCTACAAGAACGGAGTTGGAGAGCTTGTTGAGGATTTGGACTCGCTTCCATTTGCAGACCGCGCATTGTATGACAAATACCACTATTTTGACAATGCAACCTCAATTGATGCCCTTGCTGGAAGGAACTGCCCCTTCAACTGCAGCTTCTGCTACAGCCATGTCTTCAGGGAGATGTACAAGGGAAAGGGAAAATTCGTAAGGAAGCGTAGCGTTGCAAATGTAATTGAGGAGCTTGAGGAGGTAAAGGCAAAATACAGCCCGAAATTCTTCACATTTGTTGATGAGCTTTTCACGCTTGAAAAAACCTGGCTCTATGATTTCCTTGCCCAATATAAAAAGCGCATTGGAATCCCCTTCATATGCAGCGTCAGGCTTGATTTGCTTACGGATGAAATGGTGCTTAATCTGAAAAACGCTGGCTGCTACAGGGTATGCGTCGGCCTTGAAACAGGGAGCGAGGGACTGCGCAACGGCATTCTGAGAAAGAACATCCCGAATGCAAAATTAATAGAATCCGCAAAGCTCCTGAAGAAGCACAAGCTCAAATTCCTCACAACAAATATGCTCGGCCTTCCCGGGGAAACGCTTGAGCAGGGCTTTGAGACTGTAAAACTAAACCAGCAGATCGGAACGGATTTTGTCTGGTGCTCTGTGTTCCAGCCCTATCCGCTTCTGGACATTACAAAAGACATGATTGAGAAGAAGATTATTCCCGATGCGGATCCCTCCTGCTTTCCCACAACTTACTTCACAAGAAGCCTTCTCAAGCAGAAGGACATTGAGAAGTTAGTAAATTTGCACAAGTTTTTCTATGTTGCGGTCAAGTTCCCCCTCACAACACCGATAATAAGGCAGCTCATAAAACTGCCAAGCAACAAGCTCTTTGACTGGGTATTCATACTGAGCTTCGGCTATTTCCAAATGTCCTATTATCACAGGTCCCCCCTGCAAGTTTTGAGGATGGGCCTGAGCAACCTTAAAATATTCTCGGAGAAATAAATGGCGAAGCAGACCGTTGCAATAATCGGCCTAGGCTATGTCGGCCTGCCCCTTGCCTGCTTATGCGCCAGGCGCGGCATGAAGGTTTACGGATTTGATATAGATGAAGCAATTGTAAAAGCCACAAATTCGGGGAAAAGCCACATTGCTGATGCCTCTCTTGCAAAACAGGTAAAATCCCTCAAGGGCAAAATAATTGCAACTGCAAATCCGAAAGAGGCGCTTGCAGATGCGGACATCATTGTTGTGTGCGTTCCCACTCCGATTGATGAGAACAAGCTTCCGGATTTGAAGCCCTTGGAAGGCGCATGCAAATCAATTGCGCAGCACATCCGCAAAGGCCAGCTGATAATTATTGAATCCACAATCTACCCTGGAACAGTAAGGGAAATTGTAAGGCCGATTCTGGAAAAATCCGGCTTAATCTCAGAAAAGGACTTTTATCTTGCGCACTGCCCGGAGCGCATTGACCCGGGAAACAAGAAATGGATTCTGGAGAACATTCCGCGCGTTCTGGGCGGTTTGGGCGAGAAAGGAACAAAAATCGCTGAAAAATTCTACAAATCAATTCTCAAATCAAATGTCCTTGTTCTAAGCTCCATTGAGTGCGCAGAAGCTGTGAAAGTTGTTGAAAACACCTTCCGCGATGTGAATATCGCATTTGTGAATGAGCTTGCAAAATCCTTTGACAAATTGGGGATTGATGTTCTGGAAGTAATAAAGGGCGCAGGCACCAAGCCCTTCGGATATATGCCCTTTTACCCGGGCCCAGGAGTGGGAGGGCATTGCATAAGCGTTGACCCTTATTATTTGATTGAAAGGGCCAAACAGAAGGGATTTGAGCACGAGTTCCTGATGCTTGCAAGAAAAATAAACGACTCAATGGCCGAGCATGTTGTTTCGCTTGCAGAAAGCGCGCTGGCACAAATAAATAAAAATCTCCAAAATTCAAGCATTGCGCTCCTGGGCCTTGCCTACAAGGCAGACGTTGATGACATGCGCGAAAGCCCGGCCCTTCACATTCTGCAGCTGCTAAAATCAAAGGGCGCAAACCCGAAGGTATTTGACCCGCACATAATGGAAAAAAGCAATGTTCCCTCGCTTGATGATGCGATTAAAAATGCGGACTGCATAATCCTTGCAACACACCATAAGGAATTTGTTTCTGCGCTTACTGCAAAAAAGCTCAAATCAATGAATGTAAAGGCAATAATTGATGCGCGCAACTGCCTCGACAAGGAAGCAATAGCCGCAGCAGGCATAATCTACAAGGGGATTGGCCATTAACATAACTGGGATCAGAATGTGATGCAAAATGAATGCCATGGAAAGCACAATAAAAAAATCGCTCAGGGCTTCTGGAAAAATATTGATGAAAAGTTTCGGCAAGATCCAGAAGTATAGCGTAAAGGAAAACCAGAGCAGCATTGTAACCAAAGCGGATTTGGCATCAGAAAAAGCAATAGTGAAGATTATACAAAAAGAGTTTCCCAAGCACAACATTATTGCGGAAGAAACGGGATTCAAATCAAACAACTCCGAATACACATGGATTGTTGACCCTTTGGACGGAACATCAAATTTCGCCTCAGGGATTCCTTGGTTCGGCATTTTTATTGCATTGCTGAAGGCTTCAAAGCCAATTGCATCGGGAATCTATCTTCCATTCTATGATTTGATGTATTTTGCAGAAAAAGGCAAAGGTGCAACAAGAAATGGCAGAAGAATATTGGTCTCAAAAGAAAAAGCCATTAAAAATGTTTTGCTGAGCTATTCTCTTGACTATTCGGAAGACCCAAGCAAAACCGAAAATGAAGTGAAAATTATCAAATTGCTTGTTCAGAATACCAGAAATTTAAGAGCCACAAACAGCGCAATAGATTATTGCTATGCCGCGGACGGCAGGCTCGGGGGCTGCATAAATCAAACTTCAAAAATCTGGGATGTTGTCGCGCCATATTTGATTATCAAGGAAGCAGGCGGAATTGTTACAGACATCTATGGAAATGACATGGAATTTTCAGCCGACAAAGGCAATTACCTCAGGAACTTCACAATAGTTGCTTCCAATAAATATCTGCGCCCCGAAATTATGAACATTATAAGGCAGGTCATGCCATAGCTGCAGAAGGATTGGTCATTAAAATGTCCAGCATTGAAAAAGGCACCCTTTATGTTGTGATTTCAAGGCTTTATTTCTTCCTGATAGGCTATATAATTTACATTGCGCTCGCGCGTTTTCTCTTAACTCCTGAGCAGTTCGGGAATTATGCGATTGTGATTGCGCTTGTTTCAATCATTGTTGCAGTCCTTGCATCGGGAATAGAGCAGAGCATCTCAAAATTTGTTGCAGAGAAGCATGAGCTCGCATACGCAATAAAGAGAAAGGCGCTCGTTGCGCTCGGCGCAATTTCCCTTGCCGCATCAATTGCGTTTTTCCTGCTTGCAAAGCCAATTGCATTCCTGCTTAATGATTTAAGCCTTGCCCCGCTTATTGAAATTTCAGCGGCCTCAATATTCTTGTTTTCCATTTACTCAGTGTGCACAGGCTGCCTGAACGGGCTGAAGGATTTTGGGAAGTATTCCCTCATGGCAATAATCTACAATACCTTCAAGGCCCTCTTCATTCTCGGATTCGCATTTATTGGATACGGATTATTCGGCGCAATAACGGGCTATGTTGTCGCGGCATTCTTCGCATTGGTTGCGGCGCTGCTAATTGCAAGGTTTGAGAAAAAGGAAATGCCGTTCGCATTTTCAAAACTGCTTAAATTCGCATTGCCGGTTACAATGTTTGCTGCAGTGATAAATTTATGGACGGACATTGATTTGTTTGCTGTGAAGGCCTTTTCTCCAGTTGCGGAAGCCGCGCTTCTTTCGGGCTATTATGCCGCTGCAACCACAATCTCAAAGCTTCCCCAGATGATTGTTGTTGCGTTTGCGGCAGTCCTTTTCCCGCTGGTTTCAGGCGCTTCGGCGCAGAATGATGCAAGAAAGGCAAAATTCTATATCTCAAGCGCGCTGCGCTATTCCCTCCTTGTTTTAGTGCCAATTGTTTTCCTGTTTTCCTCAACAGCGGAGCAGCTGATTGTGCTTGTTTACTCCGCAAAATATGCGCAAGGCGCAATCGCCCTGCAGATTCTTCCATTTGCAATCGCCTTCTTCTCCTTGTTCCTTGTGCTTGCCACATCAATAATGAGTTCCGGGAAGCCAAAAATCGCAACAGGCATTGCAGCATTAATGCTCGCGCTCGGCTTTGCCCTGAATTATGCGTTCATTCCGGTTTACGGGATTGCGGGCGCCGCATTCGCAGCGCTGATTTCAATGTTCTTGGGCTTCTGCATTGCAGCAGTTTGCATATGCAAGGAATTCGGGGTTTTAATGAGCGCAATTTCCGCTGCAAAAATAATTGTTGCAGGAATTATTGTTTATGCGCTTTCAATTTCATTTGAAGTTTCAGGCATGCTTCTTGTTGCAAAATACCTCGCGCTTGTTGCGCTTTATGCAGCAATCCTCTTTGCAATAAGGGAAATAAATGCGCAGGACAGGGCAGTCCTGTTTAATATGCTCCGCAGGAAAGCGCATTAAAGAATTCCAAGCGCCTTTGCAATTATCCTGGCGCTCAGCGCTATTACAATAATTCCCACAAGAACTCCAAGCGTCTTATGCGGCAGTTTCTTTGTCGCATATGCTGCAATCGGCGCCGCAATTATTCCCGCAACAAGCAGCAGCGCGGCAATATCCAGCCGGAATTTCTCAATGCCGAGAAGGATTATGAATGTTATTGTAATTGCCAGGCTCACAAAAAACTCAGCCAAATTCACGCTCCCGATCGCATGCTTCGGCTCCGCGCCTTTGACAACAAGCGTCGGCGTGCATACCGGCCCCCAGCCTCCCCCGCCAATTGCATCAATCATTGCCGCAAAAAACCCTAGCACGGAAAGCTTTTTTGCCGAGTATTTCCTATTCGGGTCCCTAAATTTAATCCTGCCCAATAAAAACCTGTAAAGAATTACAAAACCCATGGCAAGCAGGATTAATCCAACAACAAGGCTTATGGGCCTGTTCGGGACATTCACTAAAAAATATGCGCCGGCCACTCCGCCAATTATTCCAGAAATTGCCAATGGCAGAAAAATGTCCATTCTTGCATTTCCCAGCCTGAAGTGGGAAGCGCCAGATACAAGGGCTACGAACACCTCAGCGAAATGCACGCTTGCGCTCGCTATTGCAGGCGCCAATCCTAAAGAAATTAGCAATGTGGAGGAGGTAACCCCATAGCCCATCCCCAGAGTTCCATCAACAAGCTGCGCCAAAAACCCCACAACTGCAACAACAATAAGAAATTCCAATGATTTGATTTTTCCACACCCGCTACATGTATCCAAGGGCGCGCAAATCCTCCATTAACTGCTCCTTGTCAAGAGCCCTTCCGCCCCTCTCTTCCTGCAGGTCTTTCGGAATCGGCTTTGTGCAGGGCCAGCAGCCAATGCTCCTGTAAACCAGATTTCCGTGCTCAATCCTGTCATAAAGAGGATTGTATGGCACTTTATTCTTTTTCAGATATGCCCATATCTCGCGCTCGCTCCAGTTCAGCATAGGGTGCACGCGGTAATGCTCAGGGTCATATCTCTTTGAGAAATAGGTTTCCTTTCCCCTGACTCCGTGCTCATCCCATCTTATTCCCAGCATAACCGCATCAAACTTATACTCCCTGATTGCCTTTGCAAGCGCCTCTGTTTTCAGGCGCGTGCAGCAGTAGAAATGGTCCTTTGTAAAAGGGCTTACCCCCTCCTTCAGCGCATCAGTATTCTTATATTGTATGAAATCAAGCCCCCATTCCTTTGCGTATTTGCGCATATACTCATAGGTTTCTGTGAATTTATATCCAGTATCCAATTGCATTACAGGAAAGGGAAGCTTTCCCAGCTTTGCGAATGCATTTCTTGCAACAGCCAGCATTGCAGTGCTATCCTTTCCCCCTGCCCAGAGCATTACTGGATTTTTGAAACGCGCCTTTGCCTCCTTGATTATGAATTCGGTCTGGCTTTCCAAGGAGTCCTGCATTATTCCGCCCCCATTTCATGCATTATCGCGCTAAAAACACCCTTGTGCTCCCTGATTTCATAATTTATGTTTTTTGTTATGAGTATTGCCTCTTCGTGATGGTCGCCTTTCAATTTCTCCCCGTCTGCGCTCATTTCCGGGAGAGTCTGCACCTTTGCCTCGCCGCGCGCGCAGAAGCCATGATCAGAAACGACAATTATTTTCTCAGCATGCCCCATTAGCATTCCAAGCGCAGTGTCAATTTTTTTGTACCAGCCCAGAACAAGCTCCTCGCCCCAGTGGAAGTGCTGCACCTTGTCAAGAGCGGAAAAAACAACAATGAAAATTTCAGGGTTTTGCTTCAGGATTCCAAGCGCCTTTTCTGTAATTGCATCAGTGTCCTGCTCCAGTTCATTCAAATTTTTGCTTGCCCCGTATCCTATTGGCATGTATTCGCATTTGAAATTATACGGCGGCATTATGAAAGGAATTTGCAGCGCCTTCACATCAATCCCCTTCTCCTCCAATAAATCCCAAACAAAAGGGACCTTTATGTCATCCCTTACCTGCAGCTTCCCATCAATAACAAAATTGCTGTGCTTGTGCTCTTCAAGCGTTTTTCCTGAGAATATTGTCGCCCACAGGCTTGGGGAAAGCACCTGCTCCTTTACAATTAAGCTTTTGTGTTTTCCTTCGCGCATCAGTTTCGCAAAATATGGCAGCTTATCCAGATTCGGCTTTATTACACTCCACGCCGCGCCATCAACCCCGACAACAAGCAGTTTCGTCATTCCAAAACCTCAATGCAGATGCCCATCCCTATATTCACATCCCCTTCCACAAGCCTGAAATTTGAAAGGTGCGGGATTTTATTCTGCGCCTCTATGTAAATTGGTTTTTCTGTTTTTATTTCAACTATTGCTGATTCATTGTCAAAAATTTCATTTGCATTTTCCTTTGTTTCAGCGCCAGTGCATGAATCAATCTTCCTCACAATTTTTGTTATTGTGCAATTCGCCTGCTCCGTGAGCATGTCAAACTCCTGCGCATGGTCTTCCCTGACGCTTTCCATGTGGTTCATTACAATGATTTGCGCAAGGAATTTTCTCGCAATTGTCGGCCTGTCCTCCTTCCCGATTATTCCGCCCCTTTCAATTTCCCCCTTCTGCAATTTGTCCAGGAACAGATAAACATTGTCATTCGGCCCGGCCTTCTTCACTTTCTCATTATGAATAAAAATCTCTCCAACAGCAAATTCCTTATTCTGCGGCAGCACAACAATTTTATCCCCTTCTGAAATTGTGCCAGAGCTTATCCTCCCGATTACAGCAAACTTTCCTGAAATTTCATAAACATCCTGAAC
The DNA here is from genome assembly GCA_018304445.1 of Candidatus Iainarchaeum sp. The sequence continues at coordinate 11,136 of JAGVWD010000005.1, forward strand.
GGGCAGCCTCAATGGAAGTTCGGTGGGCAATTTCCTTTCGGGAAGATTCTGCATCAGTTCAAACAGCGTGTTTCTCCCGAACCATCCCATTTTCTCGGATTTGTGCACAACATTGTCGCCCATCAGCGCGCTTACTGGAATAATTGGAACTTCCTCTTTTGCATAGCCCGCCTCCTTCAGCAGCGTCTCAATCTCCATTTTTCTTTTTTCAAATTCCCTCTGCCCGTAATTGGCCAAGTCCATCTTATTTACCGCAATTATCACGCGCTGCAACCCAAGCATCTTTGAAAGGAACAGATGCTCGCGCGTCTGGCTTTTTATTCCCTCATCCGCAGCCACTACCAGAATTGCGCAATCCGCTTCTGAAGCCCCAATAAGCATGTTTTTTATGAAATCCTTATGCCCCGGGGCATCTGCAAATGTGAATGAAATGCTTTCTGTAAGAAGTTTCTTGTGCGCCAATCCGATTGTAATTCCGCGCATGCGCTCTTCCTTTATCTGGTCCATTACAAAAGCAAATTCATATCCCTCCCTTCCCAATTCCTTTGCGGTATTGCGTATGCGCTCCATAACGGTTTCAGCAACATTCCCCGTATCAAAAAACAGCCTTCCGAGCACGCTGGACTTCCCATGGTCAACATGCCCTATGCACACCAAATGCACAGGCCTTCTTTCAATTACCTCCATGTCCTTCGGATGCAATAATTCCTTTTCCCCTGTTTCAGCCATATTTCCAATCCCTTACAAATAGCCAAGCGCCTTCAATCTTTCCTTTATCCTTTTTTTATCTTCTTCAGTGTATGCCTGCCCCTTTTTGTGCTTTTCTGTCAATACCTCCCTCAATAAAAATTCAACAAAATCAGGAAGGGAAGTAAAACCAGTGCCCTTTATCAATTCCTGCGCTTTCTCAGCAAGCGGTTTTGGAATCATTACGGACTTATATTCTTTCCTGTTGCTTTTCATGCTTTCTTATAATTACCTGTAATTATAGCTTTAAATGGGTTTTGGTTCATTTCCGGCGAACATTTAAGAAACATTCAGCGGCGGAATGCTCCCGAAACCATATAAAAAGCCCTGAAAGGCAATTCTTAAATGAGTACGAGGATTTATGTTGATGCTTGCATATATCTTGATTACTTTGAGGAGAGAAGCAATGGCATGAGGCCTCTCAGTGAATTCGCGTTCAGGATTTTTCAAAGGGCTTTTGAATGCGAGTTCGAGATTGTTATAAGCGAATGGCTTTTGCGTGAACTCAGGATTAAGAAAGAATTTGAAACAAAAGCAAGACTTTTATTTGATGATTTGAGAAATAAAAACAAACTAATCCAAACAGATGCGGATGATAAAGATGAAAAAGAGGCGAAATCCTATAAAAACTGGAAAGACGCGTTGCACTGCATTTTGGCAAGGAAAGCCAAATGCGAATTTATAATAACAAGAAACATTGAGCACTTCTCAAGCTTTTCTGATATTCTCAAGGCCAAACTCCCTGAACAGATCTGAGCGCTGCTTCGGAGTCATTTTAAGGAAACCCTGAAATGCTTCCTCTCTTTCCGCCTCTGTCGGGCGCTTTATTCCCTTTACACTTCCCTTTAATTTCCTAATCCTTTCTATTGCCATCTGCGTTTCAAACTTATCAATCGCAGTGCGCACTGAATTCCTTATGAATTCCTGTATGCTTGCGAAGCCTTTCTCCTTTACAATAGTCTGGCCACGCGCATAAAGAGTTCCTGGAAATCTCAAATGCACCATCTTGCTTGCTCCATTAGCCATGATATAATCTGATACTATTTGATATATAAGGCTTTTGCTGCTGAATCAGAGCCGCCGCCCGCCATGATAAAACAGCCTATAAGCCTCATTTCCTTTGTGGATTATCCTTTCAATTCCGCTGAATTCTTTAATATTCCCGTTAATTTCATTAAGATACTCAAAATCTCCCTTCCGGAATCTTTCAGGGCCCCTGAATGGCCTGTCTTTTCCTGCAAGCCTTAGCGCCTGCTTCAGGAACCCATAAACCTTCTTTGCGCTAACTTCTCCTGAAATGACCCTGCCGTAATAGTTCATTGCCCAAACCGCCTTTTCATTCCGGAAGACAATTTCCTCTCCTGCAAAAGGATTGAAACCGAAGTACCTATCCACATATTTAAAATCACCTTCTTCATAGGTTAATTCTTTGGCCCCGCCTTTAAGTATTCTTTCGGCGCCCTCCCCGCTGCCCGCATATGTGCTGAGCTTCGCCTTAACCAGAAACTCTCTAAGTTCCATATTCATTCACTACATGTATCCCAGCGCCTTCAGCCTCTGCTTCACCGCTTCCTCGTCCTGCGCGCTCAATTTCCCTTTTGCGCCTTCACCTTCAGTTTCATATTTTCTCTTTTTAATCTCTTTTTTATTTTCAAAAATTTCATCCAATACCTTTCCATCCATTCCCCCATCAATTGGCATATCGAGCATGTGCAGCACAGTTGGCGCAACATCCTCAATTTTCGCGCCCGAAATTTCATTATTTCCTTTTATGCCTGCCCCGCTTGCTATGAAAATCCCATCCATTGCATGGCCTCCAGGAATGCGCCTGCGCAAAAACCAGGGAGTTTTGCTTATCAATTCATCAAGCGCGCTCCCGCCCATGTAATTCTCATTGTACAGGAACACAATGTCCGGGGTGCGGGATTCAAGGTATTTTCCCGAATACACTTCCTCCTTTCTGTAAATCTCCTTTACAATCGGCTCATTTGTTCTTGGATTCCGCGCATTCCTGAGCTCTGCAATAATTTTATTTCGCAATTCCTCATATTCATCCTTTTCCACAATTCCCAGGGGCTGCCTTCCCTTCAGATTGATTTCAATTCCGTCTGCCAGATACATCGGAACGCGGTATGCCTTCGTATTGCCCCAATTGATTGAGGATGTTGAAAGCATTGCGCCTGAAATGCCTTCCTTCATTCCCTTCGGCATAATGCGCTTTACCGCATCCTTGAAGCTGCGCGCAAACTCAGTAAGCGCAACAACCCCCAAAAAAGTGAATTTCCCGACAATTTTTGCGATTTTCCCCTTTCCCTTTGCATCAAGCAGCCCAATCCCTTTCAGAAAATAATTCGTGTTGAAATTATACGGGGGAGTTTCTCCCGCGCCATGGTCGGACATTATCACAAAATCTGCATCCGGAAGCGCATCAATGATTTTCCCGATCATCCCATCCGCGGTTGTGTAAGCGCGCTCAATCGCGCCGTCATTTTTCCCCCAGTGCCAGTGCTCAATCCAGTCGATTTCGGAAAAAACAACGCACAGCAATTCGGGATTTATTTTTTCAATCGCATGCATCGTTATTTCAAATGTGTATTTTGAATCATAGTGCGGATTTCCCTGCAGTTTGAAATTTTTGTCTAGTTCAGCATTCAGTTCGGAGGGATAAGTGACAATTGCGCCCTTTGTTGGCGCAGGATATCCCGAAACCATTATCCCGTTTATTTTCCACGGGGGATAGGTGAGAGGCACCTTGATTGCGCACACCCTTTTATTTTCAGCGCTTAAAAAGTCAAATATTGTCGTTCCTTTAAAATCAGCTGAGCTGACAAACTCCTCATCATAGCAGGAATACTTCTGAAGATTGTATGTGCGGAAGTCAAAAACCCCATGATTTGCAGGGTTCTTCCCGGTCATGAAGGAAAGCCATGCGCACGCGGTTATGGGGGGGATAGTGGAGCGCAGCGCCCCGAAAGAGCCATTGCGCATCAGTTTTGCGATATTGGGCAGCTTATTCTGCGCAATTAAGGGCTTTATGAACCTGAAACTCGCGCCATCAAGTCCGATTATTGCAAGTTTTCTGCCCTCATTTCCCGGCATATTACAATTAAATGCCACAATTATTTTAATAATCCACCCAACTTGGAATTGCGCTAGTACAAAACTCAAAAATAAACCATTTATAATGCATTTTAGGATACTATTATCTAATATGGATTCTGAAAAGGTGCTTCTTGTTTCCCCTGCGGGAAGGGCGGCCTCTCAGCGCCCCCCGTTCGCGCTGATGTGCATTGCCTCCTATCTGGAAAAGAATGCAATTCCAACAGACATAATTGACATAAAGGGCTATGAGCCCAAGGAAAAAATAACCTCGGAAATCCTTTCGGAAATAAAAAAGCGCGATGCCGACATTATCGGAACAACATGCCTCACAACTGAACTCAGGGAAATCCTTGAGCTGTGCAGGGAAATTAAAATCCTCAAGCCTGATGCGAAAATAATTGCGGGAGGAATACACCCTTCCCTGATTCCTGAAGAGCTTGTTTTCAGGAACAGCCCTGTGGATTTTGCGGTAATGGGCGAAGGGGAGCAGACCTTCCTTGAATTGGTTCAGGCAATAAGGAAAGATTCAAATGTCGCAGGCGTAAAAGGAATTGCCTGGCACAAGAACAGCAGGCTTGCAAAAACCCCGGCGCGCCCCTACATTAAGGATCTGGATTTGCTTCCATTCCCCGCATTTGACAAGATTGACATGAAGTTCTACACAAAGCCTGATTTTTACTGCATACGCGGAATTCCGATTGCGGGCTTTTACACCTATACCTCGCGCGGCTGCCCCTACCGCTGCAGGTTCTG
>JAGVWD010000006.1:0-8788 GCA_018304445.1 Candidatus Iainarchaeum sp.
CTGGATCATAAAATGACTCTTATAGTAGTTTTCCCTTCCCTTAAAATCTTCAGGATATTTGGTTTCAAGCACACTCTTGTCTTCTATCAATGAACCGCTATAGAGGGGATAACTCTGGTAATCCCGAAGCTGCCCAATAGCGTGTCCTAATTCATGCAGCAAAACTGGTTTGAAACAAGGATCAGTTACTGCAGAATATACAATTACTATGGGAATTTGTGCATATCTTTGCCCAGCCTTGCGGGAACTCGTTATGATTGCCAGGCCCCCTGCACCATTATGGCCTACAACAACTATTGCATCTGCTGCCGGGCATCTGCTCTTATAAAAGCTAGAAGTGCCTGCAGAATGTTCATAGACATCAGTTCCTGCTTTATAGTCGCTATTATACACCCAGATATTTATTTTCTCCCTGTTCTTTTTCCATGGCTCAAATGCGAACAAGCCATCGCTTCCTGATATGGCATATTGCGCCATTTGTTTTAATTGCTGGTAGGTTATGCTTTCATTGGCCGCAACAAAGAGCAGGTTCAGATTTTGGGTGCTTGGCCCATTATACTCGAGTATTTTGCATTCTTCTGTTTCCTCTGGGTTCAACTGCCCAGAAGCTGCTGAAGCAGATAATTCAACAGGGCCAAATTCCTTGCATACATATTGCTTGTTGTCAGAGGCAGTCCAAACTTGGTCTAAAATTCTCCATTCTGCTTCCCCGGGCAGTTTGCATTTAGTATCCCAAACACCATCAGCTAAGCAAGTTTTCTCGACAGATTCTGTCTTTATTGACTGCCCCGGACTATAACCGCTGAACTTGCCCTCAGGCAGATCCGTGCCGAGTTTTTCCTTTTGCCCTTCCAAACAGCCTGAAATAAGCAGAATTAGAATAAGCGAGCAGAGCAGCACAGTTGCATTCTTCAGTATCTTCATAGATACATAATATTTAGTTTAATCTTATTTAAATACATTATTTGCCTGATTAATAATTATTGTGCTGCCAGATTTTGCTGCAAGCGACAGAAGCCTGCAAGCGCAATGAGAAGGGAAAGCCCGAATGCGCAATGCAAAACTCAAAGAAATTCAATTAGTTCAAGATCTTTAAAGTGCAAATCCCCTGTTAATAACTTTGCGTTCATGGATTGCGCTGTTGCATAGACAATGGCATCAACAAGGTAAAGCCTGTGTTTGTGCTTGAGCTCGGCTGCAAGAAGCGAGATTTCTTTGTTGAGCGCGGCAATGGAGCTCCTGCCTGAAATGAAGCTGATTCTTGAAGCAAAGTCCTTGCCTTCTTTCAGATATGAGCTCTTTATTTCAGCAAGCACTATTGCGGGCGTTACGATCTGCTCAGTGCTTTCAACAATCTCCTTAACCTTAACTCCTTTTTTGCTCCCGGCAAAGTACTCAATCCACGCATATGTATCAAACACGATCATCAGAATCTGTCCTTGTGCTCTCTTGCAAATGCGCGCATTCCCTTAGCGTTTCAAACAATATTTCATTGATTGTTTTTGACATATTCCTCTTTCCAAATGTGGCTGTAAGCAGCCCGTACAAATCATCGCGCAATATAATCGTGGTTTTCATCATACATCACCATAAACATATATGTAGATATAGATTTATAAGCTTTTGCGCAAAAGGCTTAACATGTACTATACATAAAATGTATAGTATAAAGATATTATTTGAGTAGGTTGCATGAAAGGTGAGTCTATGAAATACGGCATGAATGAGCAAAGATGGCATGTAATAAAGGCATATCTGAATGAGGTATGGAAAGACCCCGGCAAGCATCCTGATAAGGGGCTGCTGATAAGCCTTTCCGATGGGGAAGCGACAAAAATTTTCACAAAGGCAAGACTGCAGATAATAAATACAATGGCACAAAGGAAAGTGAAGAGCATGAGCGAATTAGCGAACATTCTCGGCAGAATGCTGAGCGCAGTAAAAAGAGACCTTGAGCTGCTTGAAGAATTTCACATTGTGCAGTTGGAGCGCAAAGGGAAGAATGTCATGCCAACGCTCACAAAGGAAATACTCATAGTGCCGCTTGTTGATTTAAGCCCAAGGAAACTGGCTGAAATAAGTGCAATCTCATAATTTGCAGGATTTTATTTGTGCGCCTTCAGTTCATCTTTTTTTTGTGAATTTCCCTATTCCTTTAAGGCTTCCGAAATAATCCTTCCGCGTAGCCCACTTCTGCCAGAAATAATAGAAGCCCGCAATTGCAATGAGCAGCGAAAGCCTGAAGAGCAGGTCATGCGAAATTTCAGCAATGCGCAAATCCAGATTGAGAAGCAGGAAAATTGTTATCAGTATGCGCAAAATATTGAAAACAAAAACAGCAATGAATGCGGCTATTGCGCCAATAATGCGCTTTCTCAAATCAATGCCGAAGCTCGCGAGTATTGCCGCAATCAGGAGAAGCGCCTCAAGCATGCCTGTGCATAAGTAGCTTATTATTATTTCCAGCCCGCCAGCAAAATTAATTGCAACAGGCTCCGCTGCGGCATTAATTCCGGACTCCAGGCCGAATGCCCCGGAAACAAATGCGACAATATTTGCAATTGCGCTTTCATATAACTGCAAAGGAACAATAAGGAAAAAGGCGATGTGCAGGAGCGCAAACGCGGCAATTATTGCAATTATGAATTTGAGCGCCTGAAATGCGTTTCCCCTGTCCAATTTGAATTTAAGCAGATGCTCGGCGGATTTTTTGATATTTCTATTTGCGCTTTTTGCGCCTTTCTTTTCAGCTTTTGCCTTTCTTTTGCTCCGCATGCTACCTATATAAAAACAAGGATTATATATAAGTTTGTCCTCTTTTTATCTGACTTCTATGAAGATTGGCGGATTGCAGGTAGGAGACTGGGCTGTAAAGGAATCCGGGGGGAAGCAGCACCTTATTTTTGACTGCAGGAACTGCCCCTATGGCACTTCATTTGTGGAGGACCCGCACTGCAGGTTCCATATTTTTGCCGCACTGCTTGAAACTGAAGCGGACATTGTTGTGCTGAGCGAAGTGTATGAGAGGGTCTACAACGAGGCCCAGACAAAAATGATGAGCGAAATAGCAAAGCTCATGGTGAAATTTGAAACCGAGGCAATATGGAGCTATGTGCATCTGGGCGATCCCAAAATCGAGGGCGAGGAATTCTTCGGGGAAAGGCACGATGCGCTTGTAAAGGTTGCGCATGACATACTCGCATATGATCCAATAGCGGCATACGTATTATGTTTGGAGGAAATAAAAAAGGAAAGGAACAGGCTTGCAAAAACCCCTGAGAACACAAGGGCTGAAATATACCTCGGCAATCTGGTTGCATTAAGGGAAACAATGGAGCGCACTGAACTCATAGGAAAGGCGCGCGACATAATAATGCGTTTGCGCCAAATACCTGAAACAACAGCATTATACCACTCATTTTTCGAGGCGCAGATTAAGCCGAGCTTCATAGGCTCGCGCTTGCTGTTTGAGGAAATGGAAAAATTGGAACTGCTTGATGAGTATAATGTCGGGCAGTCTTCTGTCCAAATCTTCAAGCACCCGAGCAAAACAGAAAAATTATATTTCGTGAACCCGCCGGAATACTCCCTGCCCCCGGACAAGTATTTTGAAAGGATTTATCAGGCAAGCATCCGCGACATTTCAAAGCAGGCAAACATAAAAATGTCGCCTGAGGATGTAAACCAGCTTGCGGAAATTGTTGCGCGCTATACTGTGGGGTATGGAATCCTTGAAATCCTGCTTTCGGACAGGAGGATTACTGACATTTACCTTGATGCGCCGATAGGGCAGAAGAAAATATACATTGTGCATTCCAAATACGGGCAGTGCGAAACGAATATCATTTACACGCAGGATGAGGCGAATGCATTGGTTTCAAAAATGCGCGCAATATCCGGAAGGCCTTTTGATGAGGCGCATCCGGTTCTTGACCTTGACCTTGCGGAACTGGAAACAAGGGTTGCTGTAATAGGCCCTCCGCTTTCCCCTGATGGAACAGCATTTGCATTCCGCCTGCACAAGGTAACGCCCTGGACACTGCCGCAGTTCGTTGACGCGAAGATGCTGACTCCGCTGGCTGCAGGCCTGCTTAGTTTCTTCATAGATATGCAGGCGACAATGCTTATTACTGGCTCCAGAGGCTCAGGAAAAACAAGTTTGGCGGGATCGCTGATGCTTGAAATTCCGCAGAATTCGCGCATAATTGTCCAGGAGGACACAATGGAAATTGCAGTCCCCTACATGAAGGAGCTTGGATTTAATGTTCAGAGATTAAAAACAAGAAGCCCGATATCAATTTCAAAAACAGAAACTGAAGTGGCGCCGGAAGAATCATTGCGCACTGCACTAAGGCTTGGGGATTCAGCACTCGTAATTGGAGAAGTAAGGAGCAAGGAAGCAAAGGTTCTCTATGAAGCAATGCGCGTTGGCGCGGCAGGGAATATCGTAATGGGCACAATCCATGGGGATTCCGCATACAGCGTATGGGACAGGGTTGTGAATGATTTGGGGGTTCCAAACACTTCCTTCAAGGCGACGGATGTTGTTGTTGTTGCCCGTCCTATCAGATTTGCAGGCTCATTGGAAAGGCACAGGAGAGTTGTGCAGATTACTGAAGTCGGGAAGCACTGGACTGAAGACCCTGAGAAAGAGCACGGCCTTCTGGACTTGATGGCATATGATGCGGGAAAGGACACGCTTGAGCTTAATGAGGCAAACATAAAGAAATCGGAATTGTTTGAGAGGATCATGAAGACCTCAGGGCTGAGCGCAAAGCAGATATGGGCAAACATAGAGCTTAAGGCTAACTCGAAGGAATACCTCGTGCAATTGAAAAACAAATACAAAGCGCCAATGCTGCTTGAATCCGAACACACAGTGCTTGCGAACAACAAGCTGCTTCTCATAAAGGAGAATGCCCTGCAGAAGTATGGGGCATCGGCAAACCTTGATTCTGTTCTGAGCGAGTGGAAGGAATGGGTTAATTCTGTGCTTCTCAAGAGAGTGCTGGGCGCACAAATAAAGAAGGGTTGATGAAAATTGGCTGGCAGGCGCGCTGAAAGAATATCGAAAGTAGCCGAGCAGAGGGGGCAGAAGGAAACAGCCATGGCGCGCGCAAGGATTTCCCCCGGGCAGCTTTACAAGGAGATTGCAGTCTCAAAGCCGGAATTCGAATCAAGGGAGGAAAGGGAGGAGCTTGTAAGGCGCAGGGAAGTTGGATATGTGAGGTTCTGCAAGTCAGCATACAAAAGATTCCCCTCATTCGGGAAGGGCGCGAAATTCAAGGAGCACTACAAGGAGGCAATAGACTTTTTGGGATGGGATTTGAAGGCAGAGGAATTCTCAGCTGCAATAAAAGAGGCAATGTTCCTTTCGCTCTTGCTCGGAATAATTGCGGTAATGGGAATATTCTTTTTCTTCAGCAGGGAGCTTTCCGCATTTCTCGGGGAGATGTTCCTGTTCTACCTGGTCGTGCCTGTAGTATTGGTTGCGGTAATTGCCACATATTATGTGCAGAACTATCCCCTTAATGCCGCAAAGGTGGAGGAGATGCGCGCGCTTACATACATTCCGGAAATTATCGGATACATGACAATGTCAATGAAACTTTCCCCAAATTTAGAGAAGGCGGTTGAATTTGCCGCGGAGCACGGGCGCGGGAAAGTAGCGGATGATTTCAAGAAAATTTTATGGGATGTGCAATTGGGAATTTATCTTACTGTTTCGGAGGCGTTGGATGAATTGGCCTACAAATGGGGGAAATTCAGCGATGAATTCAAGCAAGGGCTGATGATGATACGCGCCTCTGTGCTTGAAGACACTGAAGCGAAGAGATATGCGCTTTTGGACAAGACAATGGTCAGCATCCTTGATAGCGTTAAGGAAAAAATGGAATCCTATGCACGGGCGCTTTCGCAGCCAAGCATTGTTTTATTTTACATCGGAATCTTATTGCCGCTGATTCTGATAATAATCCTCCCTGTGGGAAGCAGCTTCTCCGGGGCATCAATGGCAAGGCCGGAAATAATGTTTGCGCTTTACAACGTTGCAATTCCGTTAATGGCATTTGCATTTGCGCGCAATTTAATAAAATCAAGGCCCCCCACATATGAGGCGCCGAAAATCCCAGACAACTTCATAGGGCTTCCAAAAAAAGGGAGAATGCGCCTTGGAAAGAAGGGAGCAATAAGCATTTTTGCTGTTGTGGCGCTTGTTTTCATTATTGGAATTTCAGCTTCCTATTTCATGCACCTTTATGGCGCTCCGCCAATATTAGAAGCGGATGGGACAGCGGAAAAAGTCCTTGAAAGGGACAACAAGCCTGCAAACTGGTTTGCGCCCGGGGGCGGAAAGGAAACAGAGCTGTTACGCTCAGGGGTAAGCGCGGGCAAGCTTTCTGAAGCGCTCAGGGCAGAAGAGCAGAAATATTTCATGCGCCCGGAGAACGATGTTACGCCCTACAATCTGATTTTCGGATTGCTGATTACAATAAGCATCTGCATTGCCCTGAATTATTATTATTCAAATATTTACAAGCGCAGGATTCAGCAGAGGATTATGGACATGGAATCCGAATTCAAGGATTCCCTTTACATAATCGCATCGCGCATGGGGGAAAACAAGCCTGTTGAAGAGGCTTTCAAGCATGCGAAAGAATTCCTTCCGAATTATAAAATCTCGCAGGAAGTATTTGGGAGAATTGTTGATAATATAAACTTGCTGGGGATGCCGCTTGATGGCGCGATATTTGACTCGAATTACGGCGCGCTGAAGGACAATCCTTCAGCAATAATAAGGAGCTCAATGCGATTGCTGGTAGACTCGGTCGGATTGGGGGTGAATGTTGCGGCGCGCACTATGATGAGTTTGAGCATGCAATTGCAGAATTCGGAAAAGGTAACAAAGATGCTCTCCCTCCTTGTAAAGGACATTACAACAATGATGCGCACAATGTCCGTTTATATTGCGCCTGTTGTTCTGGGAATTACAACTTCCCTGCAGAAAGTAGTTATTCTGACCCTTTCGGCAATCTCTGTCGAAAGCCCTTCATTTGCCGCAGGCTCGCTCCCTGCAAGCATTCCCGGCCTCTCGGGCTTCCAGGGCTTCACTACACAAGGGTTGGGATTGGTAATGAAGCCCGAGGCATTTGCCCAGATGGCAAACCCCGCGCAGTTCGTTTTTATTGTCGCGCTCTATGTGATTGAATTGGTTTTCATAATGAGCTATTTCACAACAAGAATTGAGGAGGACAACCCGATACTTGCAAAAATAAATTTGGCAAAGGCGCTTCCCATTGCAATGATTGTGTTTGTTGTAAGCGTAATTGGCGCGAATCTGGTTGTGGGTGGCATACTTGTATAATCTGAATGAAAGAGGCCAGGCATTTGCCGTTTATCGCCTGCTTATAGGCGCGATACTCGCAATCATGATAATGTTCTTCATTTCCGGGATTTACATATATTTCGAGGAGCAGAAGGCGATAGTGAGCGAGCGCGGCATGCAGTCAGCAATAAGGAACGCTGTCTCAAGCCCCAATGGGGATGTGATTGTTGCGGAAAACCTCACCTTCAGGCAGGGCACTGTCTACTCAAGGGGGGGATTCGCACACATAGCGGCAATTCCCGAATCCTGCATAGAGATTTCCCAGGCGCGCAGCGTTTCCGCTGTTGAAGCAAGCGAAGATGAAATTTCAATAAGGAAGCAAATAATGCTGGACGTGTATGTGAAATGCAACCTGGAGGAATGCGACGGCGATGATGAAACAAGAGACGATGTTATGTGCGAAATCTCCTTCGGGGAAAAACTTGAAAGCGGATGAAAACATTTATATATGAGTTTTGCATTATTTAATCGGTGGTTTAAGGTGATTAATCAAAAGGGGCAGGCATTTGATGTTTTCAAGCTGCTTATTGCCGCGGTCATAGCAATAGCAATACTCTCGCTCCTGATGCCGATTATAGGAACAATAACAGGCATATTCACAAAGGATCCCACAGTTGAGGCAAGAACCCTGCTTTCAGATTTATATAATAAGCCACTAACCTGGAAGGAAACAGCTGGTGTGACATTCAGCAGTTCTAACCCGACAATGGCGGTTGCTGCACTTGTTGAAGGAACTAACCTGAGCGCTGATCAAGTATGCTTGAGCTTAGGGGACTTTGCTACTGCAGAATGGGAAATAACAGGAAGCGGTGGAACAAGGAAAATTGAGCATTCAACATCAACAAGCAGGCTTGTTAAAATAGCAGTGGAATGCGCCCGTGATACAGAAGATCCTGCTCAAGATGTGTTAGATGATGAGCTTACTAGCAGAATAGGCAGCGCAACACTTGAGTGCGATGAAGATGGCTGCCCAGGCCCGACCTGTTGCATGGTTGTATTGAGAAGGACATAAATTGCCTTTCTTTTTCTAATGCGGAAATCTTTATATACTCCAAAGGCATTCATTTTAGTATGCGCATAATTGATTTCCTCAAGGATGAAAAAGCCCAGAGCGAGTTCAGCTCCCTTTATATGCTCATAGTGCTGGTTATTGCAGCGCTTCTCATAATAACGCTTGTAAAGCCCATGTTCAGGCAGAGCCAGAAGATTGTAAGCAAAACCGTGAAATGAATGTGCCTAATATGCCAAAATTCAACCAAAAAGGGCAGGAAGAGGCTCCCTTTGAGCTGCTTGTTGCCGTAATAATAATGGGCTTCGTGCTTTTTGTCGGCATGCAGGCAATGGCGCAGCTTCAGTTGAACGAATGCACAGGCAGGACTGAAAAAACCCTTGAGAACATGAAAA
>JAGVWD010000006.1:8825-19567 GCA_018304445.1 Candidatus Iainarchaeum sp.
ATTTGTAAAGCAGATTTCCGACAAGCAGAGCTGCATGTATTTCTGCAAGCAGATTGCGGAAAGATGCACAGTGCTTTATTATGATGCGGAGGAAATTGCGCCGATAGTGAAATGCCTTTCAATATCCTATCTGACAACCTTCCCGAGCGCAGGCACGCTGTGCAACGCAATTGACGATTATGCGCTGCAGGATTTCTATAACGACATCCCGCAGGGAAATTACATACTCATAAGCAGGCCAAACCCCACAACGCAAGTCCCAACAGTGTGCGCATACCGCCATGATTAGGAGTCAATAAGATGTTAGGCTTTACCTTGAGCAAACTGAATCTGCTGCTTCTTGCGATTGCCGCAAGCGCAACTGTTGCGTATTTCATGGTAATTTACATTGACGCTTCCGAGGCGCAGGCTGCGCAGCAGCTGGCGCAGAAACTTGCGCAGGACGCAGCATCGCTGATGAACTCATCAACCTACTGCGATTACCTTGAATTCTCATTGCCGCGCTCCTTCTCAGTAGGGGGAAAGGAATTCTACTACAAGCTGAGGATTTCAGGCCTTGAGGCGCAATCAGAAACCGACAATCCAAAAAACTATCTTATTTTTTCAGTAATAAGGAAGCGCGAGGGCAGGGAAAGCATTGTTGCGACAAGCTCTGTTATTGCCTCCGCGGAAATAAATGTATTCAGGTTCGGGGATGAAACAACGCTCGAGCCTGAACTGGCGGGATTGGAGGAAGGCGCAATCCTTGACCCGCAGGCAATCCCGAGGCAGAACATAGTCATGCTTGTAAAGGAAATAATTGATGGCGCGCCATATATTTATGCAATTCCCTGCAGCTCCGAGAGCGATGCAAGCTCATGCCCGGCAAACAAGAGCAGCGCGGCAGTTTTGCTTGAGCGGCCGGAGGGATTCAATTGCTAGAAAAAAAACATAAGGGTTTTTTGGGCCCTATTGGGGATGACCTTCCAAGTTTAGTCCCTCTGATTTTCGCGCTCATAATTTTCTTTTCAACCTTCACTTATGCGATGAATTCCATGGACTCGAGGAATGAGGATTTTGATGCGGATTTGGCAACACTGAGCATTTCAAGGATAATGCGGAGCAACGGCTACATCACAGGATATGAGGATTTCAGGCGCCTTTGCGGCAACATCAATGTCGCAGGCCTGAATTACGAAGTCGCATTGGTTGAAACGGAGCTCACATACGATGAAAGCAATTATTCAAGTTATGCCGACCCCGAATATTCAGGGGTTGATATTCTTGATTTGCGCGTTTTTGATTCAACCCCGGAAAATGAAGATGACCCGGATGCGAGCGAGTTTTCCTGCAGCAATCTTTCCGAACTGCCAGAGCTTATTGAAATCGAGCAGAGGCTCAGCTCAAGGGTATTTCCAATAGTTCTTGAGGATGCGAAGATAGCAAAGCCTATGTTTCTGGTCGTAATAACATGGAGGCCATAAATTGCAGAAATTTAAATTAAACAGTAGGGGCCAGGCGGCAATTACTGATGCGCTGTTTTTCCTGCTGATAGTTTCAGCGCTTGCAACACTGCTGTTTCTTTTCATAAACCAGTACGGAATAATGGTTTCCGATGAGGTGAAGCGCTCTTATGGGACGGATTATGCGTCTTCGGCATTGAAAACAATTCTTTACGGCAGCGTTCCGAGGAATTCTGGGGAAAAGCTTGCGGATGCGGAAACCCAGGAGATTGATTACCTGCTTGCCGCAATAAAGGAGGATTATGCCTATGCTAAGGATGACGGGAAGCAAAGGCTCAGCCCTGAAATGCAGAAAACCCTCCATAGCAACATATCTGCAATAATGCGGCCTCTTTCAGAGCAGTTTGATTATTTGTTTTATGTTTACAGGATTGATTCCCCAAGCGATGCGGATGAGTTTGCCTATCTGCTGCTGCACATGAGCAGATGCAAAGCGGAAATTGGCGCTTCCGAATTATGCCCCGAGGGCGAAGCAGTTCATTTGGATTATCTCTGCAGCCCCAAAGCCCGCACCTCCGGGCAGTCTGCGGTTCCCCCAACCCTCGATGTGCTTACAATGCTCATTCCGAATTCCGCGCAGTCTGTAAGCAGCATTCTTCTCTCAAAGATTTCTGATTCGGAAAGCAGCCCGAAAACAGTCCCGGCGCGCACTGCAATTATGCTCTGGCCTGCTGTTTATCTCAAGCAGAACGAAACAGGGGATTTCGCTTCAGCGCCTTGGAACTGCTGCGATGCCTCAAAAGATGACTGCCCGGCGCCCTAATGACCCTGCACTTTAAACTCTTTGTTGCATTTCGGGCATTTGTAAACAACAATATCGTCATAGGGCTTTATTCCCTTTGCGCAGTGCGCGCAGAAAGCCGAATTGCAGTTCGGGCAGAAAATTATTTCCGGGCTTTTGTTCCCGCAGTTCGGGCATACGTTCTTGTCGGTTTCAATTTCCCTTGTTATGCTCTCTGAACCGCCCGCAATTTTCTTGAGCTGCTCCTCCAGGCTTTCCCCGCCCTTTCTCTCTCCCTTTTCAGATTCCGGCTCCTCGGACATCTGCTCAATCAATTCGGGATGCTCCTCGCTTTCAATCCCGAAAAGCTCAGAAACGCTAAGCTTCTTTTTTTCAGGGGTTTCAGGAAGGGAAAATTCCTCTTCAGCAATGTCTTTTTTACTGCCCCTTGCCCTTTCCCTTGCGTGCCTTTTTCCTGCTTCCTGCTTTTCTTCGGGGAATTTTGATTTTACCTCCTCAAAAACATTTTCTGAAAGCTTTTCCTCCTCCTTTTCTGTTGGAAGCCTTCTGTGCCTTTCCCTGAAGCGCTTAACCTCGCTTATTGCTGCATGCGCTGTTTCTTCTTTTTCCATTTCCTCAGGAATTTCCCTGGAAGCGCGGTAAATCTCTTCTGCAGCCTCCCTTTCGGGCTTTTCAGCCTTTCTTCCGCGGAATTTTCCTACGGCCCTCTCAGGCTCTTTAACCTTCTCTTCCTCGTAAAGAGTTTCTATCAGTTCCTCCTCTTCCTTCCTTCCAATCTCCTTGAGCAGCTGCTCCATTTCCCGGGTAGGCCTTATGGGCTCTTCCTTCTTCGGAATTTCCTTTTTCCCTGCTGTTTTTTCAACAGGCCTTTGCCTTGCTTCTGCCTTTTCAGCCTGCCCCCTGTAGAAGCGCCTCATCCTCCGGGGAACTTCCCCTGATTCCTCACTGCTCATTTCCTTCCCTTCTTCCTTTTCTTATTTTTCAGTTTTCTGAATGCGCGCTTCGCAACAGCGCCCGCGCTTATGTAATCAACTGGCACAACAACCCTTATTTTTTTCCTCGGCTTGAGTTTCCTGTAAACATTGAGCGCGAGGAATGAGGCGAAAAATGCGAACGCGAGCAGGTAGAGAAAAGTTTTTTCAAACGGAATTGAAATTGCGGTTTCCAGAAGCAGGCCTGCGGCAATTACAAGCGCCCCGAAGGAAACTCCCGCAAGCACTGAATATGCGAGCTTTGCCCTTTCCCTCAGCGCCCTCACCGCTGGCCAGGAAGCGCGGAGCATGAGATAGCCTATGCTTGCTGCTCCGGAAAGTATGTAAAGCGCAAGCAGCAATCCGTCAACATTCATCCAATATCACTTAGGTTCATAAAGGCATTATGCCATTCCATAAGTTTACAAACTTGGGGTTGATAAGGGCATTTATGCCCTTATAATATAAGTAAGTTATTTATATTACTTTATAGTAATTGTTTAAGAGGTTCCTAAATGGCGCTGGATCTGCTTTCAAATATTGCCTTTTCAGTGGCTTCTTTCCTCTGGCTCGGCTTCATTTCCTCAATTCCTGTGTTCGCGCTTGTGCTGATCGCATGGCTTGCCAATAAAATAATAGCGAAGCCCAGGAAAAAATACTCATGGCTTGCAAGATGCTTTGCGCTTTCCTATATAATAATCCTCTGCATTGTTGCCTTCGCATATTTCGCTCCGTTGATTTCAGCAGGCTCGCAGGCTGCAGCCATTGGAAGCGAGCCGGGCGATGTTGCGCCGAATTTCCTTACAGAAACCCTGCCCGAATGGGCTTTCTATATTATCAGGGCATTTGTAATAGCGTTTGCGCTTGCATTGCTTATAATGCCATTGGCATTGATTGGGGAATTTGCAAACGAGGCAATAGAAAAGAAATTCAGGCTGCATAAGGCGCTCTGCGCATATGCCGCAACGCTCCTTGCGACATTTGTTGCCGTTGCCGTTATAATGCTTTTTCCAGGGATTCCCGCAGGGATAATTTACCTGGTTTATTTCGCTTAAAAGCCTAGTAAAACATCAAGCACGCTTGGCTTGCAAACTTTGTGTGCTTGATGTTTTAGAAGGAATTAATAACCTGAAAAGCAGATGATTATTATGGGAAAAAATAGGGAAAGGCTTGAAAATGCATTGCAGATTGCATTGCGCTTCCTCATAATATTCCTGCTTATCGGCATGAATTTCTCATTTGCAGTTTCCCAGGGTTCAGGGGCTGATGCCGAAAAAGAAGTGAAGTCCGAGTCCTTCTCATGCAACACAAGCGCAATTTCCCCTGAGGAAATTGAAAAATTCAAGAACGAGGTTTTTGTAAAGGGCTTTGACGGCAATGCAATAAGCTCTGGCACTCCCGCAAACAGCGATAGGGATGCGCTTGACAGCAACAAGATAATCCTGACTTCAGAGGACAGCAATACCGCAGTAAAGGCCGAGATTCCCTCTGAAAAAATCTCCCCGTTTGAAGTTTCGCATTTGCTCGGGGATTATGGGAAAGGGGCATTTGCAATCGGCCTTGTATTGGATGATTCATTGCGAACAGGGCGCTGCAAGAACTTCGAGACCTGCCCATTGACCGGGAGCAACCTGAAATTGAGGAATTCAGGAACAGGCTTCATCGAGGAGACGAAATCAATTTTTTCAGATCTGATAGATGGCAACAAATACAGGATTGAGGCGCTTACTGAGGAGGACAAAAAGCTTATTGACGCGCAGCTATATTTGGATGAGAACAAATTTGATGCAAAGACAATAAAAAGGATAGAAAGCGTCATAATCCCGAACTCAATCCTTGCGGATTCTTTCACAGCAAAAATGGAAACCAACTGCAGGAATTCCGGCTGCTTCATAAATTCCTATTCCTTGTTTGACAAATACTTCAATGCGTGGTTTTCATTGGACATGGTTGTGAGCAGTTTTGCCCCCACGCTTTTCAGCAATGCGCGCAAGATGATGGGATGGGGCGCAAGAAGGGGCTGGCCCTGGCACATGAATGAAATAGGATTCTACAAGAAATTTAAGGAAGCGTTTTACAGCACGGATTCCCTTACCGGGAAGGCCAATCTTATAAAGATGGACACGGACATACAGAAATACGGATTGGGGGTCGTTTTTGAGGATTTGGTTGATTCGAGCAAGGGCTACAGGCTCATAAGAAGCGGCCCATTTGCGGACTGGCTCTACTCCTCGCTTGACTCTGGAAGCCTTTCAAAGCTTAAAACCCCGCAGCAGAGGGCCGCGCTTGTAAGGGTAATAAAGCGCATTAACAATTACGGGCAGGCGATAAACTATAAGAACAAGGAGCTGCAGGATGTAATGAACAAGGCAATAAAGCAGTTTGGTCCCAATTCCCAGCAGGCAATGCAGGCAAGGCTTTCACTCTCGCAGTATCTTGCGAAAATAGGGGTTGAAATGGATGATAAGCTGCATCTTGATTTGCCCGAGTTCTGGATGCGCTATGGCTCCACAAATCTGTATCCCTATTCTTTCATGAACACATTAACAGGGGAAACGCACTCAATAACTTCCCAGGCGCGCTATATGAGGCAGAATGTTCTTGCCCCATTCTATGAGCAGTATGACGGGGCCGTGGACGAATTCTACAAAATAGGGAACCGCTGGAAGCCCAAGGCGAGCTGCCCCAAATGCATTTTCGAAACCAATGGCGCAGGGGACCTGAAGCTATATATACCCTCTCCGCAGGACTACTTTGGAAGAGTAGATGTGGACAAGCTTGAAACTCTTTTAAGCAGCGGAATAATTGACCTTACAGTGAAGATTCCCGCAAAGGAGCAGTACATAATGGTCAATAGCGCAAACTTAAAGCTCATAAAGGAATATGGCGCCCCGCAAGTTGAGGTTTATAGAGTAGGGAAAGTGGTTGATTCAGGGAAGGTGTTAACCCCTGAAATGCTCGCAGGCACAATGACTGACAATTACTTCCCCACAAGGGTTTCAAAGGTATACGGGAATACAACAATTATGCTTAACACGCTCCTTGAGCAGGGCTGGGAAACAAGGCGTTACGCTTCATTGCTTGATAAAATAATGGCCGAAGAATCCGAACTCATAAAGGCGTATTTCTCCTTCCCGAAAGGGGCAGCAAAATGGACTGCCCTTCCCTATGTTTATTGGGCTGGAAAGCGAGGCTTCGGCTCTGAGAATTTCTCCGCATACCAGCTCCCAACCTCATGGCGCAGCATTGAATTCCAGCCCGCGGAAGGGGAAATATACAATGATGCGTTCATTGATTTCTTTGCTAATGAAGGGTCAGATCAGGGCGATTTGTTCATAAGGGTAATAAACAACCTCCCCTGGAAGATGGTATTGAATGCGGCGGTGGAGAATTTTGCCCCGCTGAAAAACATGTATGACAAATTAACAAAGGGCGAGCTGCGCAATGAAGTGGAGAACCTTGCGCTCTATATGTCCGCCCCTGAAGAATGCGAGGACTGCACATTCACATTGAAGAGCACAAATCTCAGGGATTTCTCCCCGTTCTTCTTTTCAAACAGGGAACTGAAATCCTATTTATTGGAGGATATTGAAAGCGACAAGGCGAAGAAGATTGGCCAAACACTCATAAGCTTTGCCCATCACACAAATATGGAGGGGTCAAACGAGTCCGGCGGCAACAAGGAAGGGATGATTGATTTGCTTGCCGCAAGGAAGGACGGAAAAACATGCGCCCAGAAGATTGCTGACCTGCATATAGCGGGGCTGCCCCTCGGAAGGGCAATTCCCAAGAACCTGCAGGGCCCTGAAATAGGGGCAATACTTGCCATTTCTGAAAGCATAGGCTATTTCACATTCCTGTGGTCGGGCATCCTGGGAAGCGTTGTGCAACAGGTTGTTATTACCCCGCAGCTCCATGATTGCGTTGATGACGAGCAGGGATATTACACGCATTATTTCGCGCCTGCAAAAAGCGAAGCCGAAGGCAAGAAAAATGCAACAGAGCTTTCAACGCAGAACGTTTCGAATATGATAAAGGAGAATGCGGACAAGTTCCTAAGCTCATTCCAGGGCGATGAGAATTCACTCACTAGGGATGCGATAGAAAAAATCGGGAAAGGCATTGACAAGCTTGCCGGCGCTTCTACAGATTCGGACATAATACAGGCAAGCCTCACAACCTTCGGGCAGAGCTCAGGGCAATTGCGCGGAAAACAGCTGTTTTATTTCTGGTGCCAGCCGGGATGCGAGCTGCACAAGTCAGAGTATCCAACGGAAGGGAGAATGGTTGTTTCTGATGAGAACGGGAGCAGCGCCGAGTTTGACTACAAGAACGGCATATTGAGCATAAACGGCAGGCCTGTTGTTACAAATCCTGATTCCGTAAGGCTTTCATATACTGATACAAGGATTCCCGCAATTGTGATTCCAAATGCAATAACCCATATTGCGCTGCCTGATTCAAATGCGCTGGTATTTGAAATTACCGCAAAGGGGGAAGCCTTTGTGCGCGACAAGCAAGTGTTGGAGTGCATAAAATCAGGTGTAAAGGAGCAGAGCGGATTGGAGCTCAATTCCGATGAGCTCAGCGAGGCATTTGGGAATGTTGAGATGGTAGTTACCGATTCGCATCCCGGGGTAAAGCCGCTGCAGGACAGGATTGTTGCGGAGGGAACCCCGAGAAAAATCGCCGAAGGCGCTGATGCAAAAATAAACATATTCGCGAACAAGGAAGTGCAGCTTTCAAAATCAAATGATGCCGATCCAAAAATAGGGAAGCTGAAGTCCATACAGTTCAAGAATGGCTCAATTGTTTACAATCCTGAAAAGGATGAGCTGCTAGTGCTGTTAAGGCATCACGAGAATGCAATACTGCAGCAGAACGATGTCGCAAACCTCAATGCAAAGCTTACTGACAGCAGGAATCCCATTACCGATTGCATGGAGCCGGCAATCGATTTGAGCGTTGCGGTAAATGGCGCCTCGGATTCCGCAGTCCAGGGCAGCAAGGAAGAGCAGTTCAACAAGGCCCTGCAGCATTACGGCCCATACCAGGTGTTTGAAACGGATACAAAAAGGTTTGTGATTTATTCAAAGCTTGATGGCGGGGCATGCAAGGACTACTTTAAGGTAATAGACAAGGACACAGGGGAGGTTCTCACTGATTCGCCAATAAAGGAGATTGTCCAGACCCCTGACGGCAAGATAAAAATCATTACAGAAGACGGGAAGGAGCACGAGCTTGAATTCTCCTCTGACAACGGAAGGCCAATCCTCACATACAATGGCACTCCGGAGAATCTGAGATATGCGCAGGGAAGGAACGGCGCATTCTGGTATGACCCTGAGAAGGGACTATGGTATGCGGAGAACGGCCAGTTATTGCCTTTGTTGGAGGCTTTTAGGCAGCAGGGCATTTCAACCCAGGCAAGGCCTGATGGAAGCGTTTCTTCCACTCCGGGAGGAAACTTCATGAATGTAAATCTTGGGGAGCAGCAGGGATTGGGATTCAACCTTCCAAGTCTGCCCGAGAATGCGCTTTATTTATTCATGTTTGTTTCAGCAATGGTTGCAGTGTTTGTTGCGATAAGAATGAGAAGATTGCACAAATAATTATTGCAAGGCGGCCTTGAATTTCTTATTGAAATCGCTCTGCCTTGCAGCAAGCTCCTTTTTCAGGGAATCTATCAATTTCTGCATGTCCTGGGGATTTTTAGGCTTCTCAAACAGCTTTTTAGAAGTAAACCAGGTATGAGGCCAGCCCCCTCCCCCGCTTTTCTTAATGTCGCCTATAAGCTTCTTGACATTCTTCCATATCCACTTCGGGGGCTTTCCCCCATATTTTTTTTCAAGTTCGGCTTTTGCCTTTTCCAAATGCTCAATGCTGCTCTTAAGCGCATTTATTTCCCCCTTGTACTGCTTGTGCATTGCCCAGTTCAGTTCCATTGCCTCGCGCGCAAGCCTAAACTCCCTGTAAGCCTGCGGATTGCCCTCCTGAACTGCCTTAATCCATTTTTTACCAAATACGTCTGCAATGGTCGCATCTTCAGGTTTTTCCATCCACTTCTTCTTTAGCCTGTTTATTTCATCAACATGCTTATTTTCCGCTTCAATCCCGAACCTGCGCTGCTCTGCGGAAAGCCCCGCAAATGGCCTGAAATCGCTTGGAAGCGCTGTCGGGAATTTTTTCTTCGTCGGCTTTGGCATTTTTATGCTCCGTTAAGTATACATTGGCGCCTTGCCCTCAAACTTCTGCACGGTTTCATGTGTTTTTTTCATGTTATCCAAATGTTCCAGCAGCTCTTTTTCAGTTTCCTTTGCCTCCTTCATGAGAGGGTCAACGCTGATATTCAATCCGATTATTTCATCGAGCTTTTTAAGCAGCTGCGCCGCGCCCTTGTAATCCGCCTGCAGCTGCGCATTACCGAGGATTGAAAACGCCTCTATATCGCTGTCCTTGAGATTCAGCAGAATCAGGGCTGTTACGCCTGTTGTAATCCCATCCTGTATTGTTTCAATGCCATGGCGCTTCAGAATTTCCTTTGATTTCTGGTTTGCAGCAATGCCATAGATCTTTTCCTTGCTCTCGGAATCCTCAAGCGAAATTCCCGCAAGCGATATAACCCTTTTTATGCGCTTTTCCGCAATCCATCCGACAATCTCCCTTGCAAGCTTTTCAGTAACGTTCCTCGGGATTATCTGCTCGGAAAGCAATACCACCAGCTTCTGCTTGTTGTTTGCGTAAATGCGCGAGGGATGAACAGGCAGCCCCTCATGAATCCTTATTATCGGCGCGAAAACATCCATATCAACATAGCCAATTTCATCAAAGCCAAGCTTCTCAACAAGGTATTTTGCGCCTATTGTTCCCACAAGCCCCATTCCCGGGAAGCCCTCAATAAGGGTGTAATTGCGCAAATCCCTTTCAGCAGTCTCAACAAACCTTATTTCGGCGTCTTTATTCATGCATTTTCGAATAATAAAGCGCAGAACTGATTTAAATATCTTACTGATGAATGGCATTATGGCGCAAATCGCACTTAATGGTATGCTATTAAATAGCTTTTGCATATTATTGCTTATGGTAAATATGCAAAGAACGAAGGCAACCACAATGAGCTTTTCCGCAGAGCCGGAATTTGTGAGGATGATCGGCAGGGTAATTTCAAAGACCGGGGCATACCACTCAAAAAGCGAATTTTTGAGGGACGCTGCAAGGCAGAGGGCAATACAGCTGATGGGGCTTGAGGATGAGCTTAAGCGCGTTCATGAAGCAACAAAAGAACTGAGGAAGAGAGTGAAGTTTGTCAGGGAACTTACCCCTGAAGATAAAGATAAGATTGTGGATAAATATTTCAAGCAAGCTGGTTTATGAATTCACTTGGTGTTATGCAGTCTAGTGCACTTATTTTCCCGAAGTCCTTAATATTCCACGTCATTATTAGATCGCAATTGCAGTGCCTGGCGATCGTTACATGTACGGCATCGGACCGATGCAGACCAAATTTCTTTGTTAACTCATATGCCT